>CADCUU010000460.1 GCA_902805995.1 uncultured Rubellimicrobium sp. | reverse complement strand
CGGTCACACCGGCTTGGAGTAGCGAGTGGATGTCCCTGCGTTCCTGCTCCATCTCGAAGGCTTCTGCATTGACGAATACGCGGCGACGGCGGAGCGAATCACGCTTCGGGTCGCCGCCACCGCCCGCCAAGCCGCCGAGCACCCTGCGGTTGCTACGAGCGCGTCTCGCTATTGCCGACGGGACCGACGGCCCCGCCGTGGCCGGCCGGTCCCGAGGAGACCCAGCCCCACTGCGAGCAGCGCCCCGGCCGGCGACAGGAGGGTGACCATTGGCCGGCTCGCGCCCCCACCGCCGCCGGTATTCGGCAACCCGGGCGCGTTCCCCGGTGTGACGGTGAAGCGGACGATGAGCGGCGGGCCCGGCGCGTCGGTGAACCCGACGAGGTCGTATTGCTCGGGCCGATAGCCCGTCGAGTCGATGGTGACGGTGAAGCGGCCGTCCGCGCCGACCTGGACCCTGCCCAAGTTCACCTGTTGCTCGGGCGGCGTCTGTGCCCCGGTCGCGCTGGGCGTGACAACCAGCCGGAGAGCAGCGCCCGGAGTGAAGCCCGTGCCCGTCGCCACGAAGCGGGTGCCGACCGGGCCGGACGGCGGGGTGATGGTGACTTGCTCGGCCGTCACCGGCGGGGCATCGGTGATCGTGAGCTCGCCGCGCGCCAGGACCGTCTGGTCCGCGCGGGCGAGGAGGAGGAGGGCGACGGTCGTGGGCACCACGGGGACGCTGGTAGGAATCCTGAAGGTGAACCGGAGCGTTCCGTCCGCGGCGGCGGCGAGGTCGGCCACCGGCACCCGCCGGCCCCCTGCCACTTCCAGGACCGCCATCAACGCGGCGTTGGGCGCGAAGCCGCCGGCGGTGACGGTGACCTCGCCGCCCCGTGGTACCGCGGCCGGGCTGATGGTGATGGTCGGTGCGGCCAGTACCGTCGCCGGCACCAGGAGCAGGCCGAGCAGGAGCACAAGACCGATCAGACGCTTCGTGAGCAGGCGCATGGTGTCCCTCCCGAATGATGATGGATCCGCTTGTCGCCGATATGTCGCTACCGCGACGCTAGCCCACACAGTACGGAGTTGGCGCCTGCAGCCGGCCGGCATTGCCACACGGTGCAACACCCCCGAAAAGTGCCTGGCAGGCTGCAGGGCGCTACGGCCATAGAAGCTGGCTCGCCCGGAGCTAGCTGTGCGTGTGCCGCACGTTGCGGGGAGGAGCTTGGGTGGCAGCGGGCACGGCGACGCCCTGCGGGGTCGCGTTGGTGAGGGAGCGCAAGCCGAGCCAGACCAGCGGGACGAGCACGAGGGCATCGGCGAGGTGCTGGACGAGCTGCATGCTGCCGATGTGCCCGACCGGCCAGGCGATCGCGCCGATCCCCAGCAGGGCCGCCAGCCAGGTCGGCGCCACACCGGTCCGGAAAAGGCCGACGCCGAGGGTCAGCAGCGCGATCGGGAAGAGGATGCCGAAGATGACGAGGACCGGGAAGACCCGCCCCTCGGTGACCGCCATGATGGCCGCCACCATCGCCTCGGGCGTGCCCGCCGTGCGCGCCGCCCACTCGTGCAACAGCGCCGTCTGGAAGACCGCGCCGCCGACGCAGCCGAGCGTGGCGAGCAGGCCGACGACGACCGACAGGCGCGGCGCGCCCTGGCGCAACGACCGCGCGACCCCGAGCAGCCCCGGGACGAGCAAGGCGTAGAGGACCAGGCCGAGGGCCCCGGCCCCGAAGAGCCTCCCCTCGGAATACTCGAAGTACGTCGTCGGTGCCAGCAGCACCGCCCCGGCGATCAGGCACACGCCCGCGACTTGCTCCTCGAGGCGGTTGACCAGCGGTGTCCCTTCCATGGCGAATCTCCTTCTATTGGGTCGTCTGCTGTCGTCACCGTTCCACCGGGCCGGGCCTGCGCCCGGCTTCAGCCAGCCGCGCGGCGTGCGGCGCGCGGCGCCACCAGCGCGATCACCGCGAGGCCCAGGAGTACGCCGACGCCGGCGACCGCTTTCCCGGTCGTGCTGCCCGCAGTGAGGGCCCCCATGGCGCCGAGCAGCACGGTGAGCGCCGCCAGCGCGATGGCCAGCGGCGCCGCCCACCGCCGCCCCGCCCACAGGCCGCCGGCGGCGACGAGCGCCGCCACCCCGAGGGCGACCCAGATCCCGACGATGCC
>CADCUU010000459.1 GCA_902805995.1 uncultured Rubellimicrobium sp. | reverse complement strand
CGGAGGACTCCGACGCCGCCCGCGCGCTGGGCGCTATGAAGGCGGCCGATCCGTCCTTCAACGTCCGCGAGTTCCTGCAAGGGGCGCGCGGGGCCTACGAGATGATCCTCATGGCCTTTGAGCGGGGGGACTTGGCTTCCGTCAAGCCGTTCATTTCGTCCGAGATCTACGACGCCTTCGCCGGGGTCGTGGAGGAGCGGGAGCGCAACGGGCTCAAGGTCGAGGCGACCTTCGTGGGGATCTCGGACCTCGCGCTGCGGGATGCGGTGTTCGACAAGGGCACGCGAGAGGCGGAGTTGTCCGTGCGCTTCGTCGGCGAGCTGACCTCGGTCGTGCGGGACCGGGCGGGCGAGGTCGTGGAAGGTTCCTCCACCGCGATCAAGCGGCAGAGGGATGTGTGGACCTTTGCCCGCGTCATGGGGTCGCCGGACCCGAACTGGATCCTGGTCGCCACGGGCGAATGAGCCTGCGGGCAGGCGTCCTGGGCCTTGTCCTGGCTCTTGCCCCGGGGTCGCTGATGTCGCGGCAGGTCAACATCCTGGAGTTCTCGGACCTGAAGGGGTGGGCCGAGGACAATCATGTCCTCGCGCTGCGCGCGTTTCGTGGCACCTGCGGCGATCTGGAGGGGGGCGACTGGGCGGAGCTGTGCCGCGTGGCGCGCGGCCTCCATACCCGGCAGGCGGCGAAGAGCTTCTTCGAGGCGTTCTTTCGTCCTGTCCTGATCGAGGACGGGGCGCCCATGCTGTTCACCGGCTACTACGAGCCCGAGTTGCGCGGCGCGCGCGAGGCCGGGGGGCGCTTCGACGTGCCGCTCTATGCTCTGCCGCCCGAGGCGCCGCGCGGGAAGCCCTGGCTGTCGCGGGCAGAGATCGAGGGCGGGGCACTGGCGGGCCGGGGGCTGGAGATCGCGTGGCTGGACGATCCGGTGGAGGCGTTCTTCCTGCAGGTCCAGGGGTCGGGGCGGCTGCGGCTGCCGGACGGGACCGTGATGCGCGTGGGCTATGCGGGGGGGAACGGGCATCCCTACACCTCCATCGGGCAGGCGCTGGTGGCACGCGGGGCGCTGGAGGCGCACGATCTGTCGATGCCGGCGATCAAGCGCTGGGTGGCGGCGAACCCTGTGGACGGGGCGGCGCTGCTGCGGACCAACGCGTCCTTTGTATTCTTCCGCGAGGTGTCGGAGGTGCCCGCGAACCGTGGGCCGCTTGGCGCGATGAACCGATCGATCACGGCGCTGCGGAGCGTGGCGGTGGACCCGGGCTTCGTGCCCCTTGGCTCTCCGGTCTGGATCGAGCGTGAGGGCGCGGAGCCCATGCGGCGGCTGATGGTCGCGCAGGATACCGGCGGCGCGATCAAGGGAGCGCAGCGGGCCGATATCTTTTTTGGCACGGGCGCGCGGGCGGGCGAGCGGGCGGGGAACGTGCGGGACGGGGGGCGGATGGTCGTGCTGCTGCCGATCCAGCGCGCCTATGCCGCGATCCCCGAGACGGTGGCGGGGACAGCCCTGGCCGGTGGTCCGTCATGAGCCGGAGGCGACTGAGCGACGAGGATCGCGAGCTTTGGGAACGGGTCAAGGGGAGCGCGGTGCCGCTTCATGCCCGCCAGCCGATCCCCAGGCAGACGCAGGTTCCGAAGGCGGTTGCGCCGCCTGTGCCCTTGCCCACCCCGGCCCTGCCGAAGCCCGCCCCGTCGAAGCCGGTCGCGCATTTCCGGGTGGGGCAGGCGGCGGATCACCGGCGGTCGAACGATCTGCTGCCGGGGCTCGCGGACAGCCTTGCGAACCTGCCGCTGCGGATGGATGCGGGGCGGTTCGGCAAGCTCAAGCGCGGGAAGCTGGGGCCCGAGGCGCGGATCGACCTGCATGGGATGACGCTGGCGCAGGCGCATCCGGAGCTGATCGGGTTCATCCTGGGGGCGCGCGCGTCGGGCAAGCGGCTGGTGCTGGTCATCACCGGCAAGGGGCGGCCCAACGATATCGACGCGCCCATGCCGGCGCGGGCCGGGCGGCTGCGGCACGACGTGCCGCGCTGGCTGTCGCTGCCGCCCCTGGTATCCGTGGTGCTGCAGGTCGCGCCCGCGCATCGGCGGCACGGCGGCGAAGGGGCGCTTTACGTCTATCTTCGCGCACCCTGAGGCAGGCAGGAAACCTGTTCCCCACCGGTCGCGTTGCGCCCCGGCAACCAGGGAAGCCACATGACCCAACAGACGTCCCCGCGCATCTGCGTCATCTGCAACGAGAACTCGGGGCGCAACAGCCGCGAGGCGGAGGCGATCCAGACCGCCATGGAGGTGTTGGGCCCGAACGCCGTGCTGCGGCAGGTGAAGGGCGAAGACATCGACGATGCCGCACGGCAGGCGGTGGCGGACGGGTTCGACTCCATCGTCGCGGCCGGGGGGGACGGGACCATCATGACGGTGGCGGGGACCCTCATGGATCAGGGGCGCCGCTTTGGGGTGCTGCCCTTCGGGACGTTCAACTACTTCGCGCGCGGCTTGGGCATCCCGGAGGACCCCAAGGGTGCGGCCGAGGTGATACTGGCAGGTGCCACGCGGCGCGTGTCGCTGGCCGAGGCCAACGGGCAGGTGTTCCTGAACAACATCTCGCTCGGCATCTATCCGGCGATCCTGCGGACGCGCGAGGATGTCTATGCGCGCTGGGGACGGCGTCGGGTGGCCGCGCATTGGTCGGCGGCCAAGACCTTTCTGCGGTTCCAGAGGCCGCTGTTCCTCACCATCCGCGCCAATGGGGAGGAGTTGCGGGTGCGCACGCCGCTCCTGTTCGTGGCGCGGTCGGCATATCAGCTCGAAAGCTTCGGGCTCGCGGGGAAGGACTGCGTGGAGGAGGGGCGCTTTGCCGTCTTCGTGGCGCCCGATACGGGACGGATGGGGATGTTCCACAAGGCGTTCCGGCTGGTGCGCCGGACCATGGCCGAGGGGCGGGACTTCGACCTCGTCTGCGCCGAGGAGGTCACGATTGCCACCCGGTCGCGCCACCTGACCGTCGCCTGCGATGGCGAGAAGGTCCGCCTGCGCACCCCCCTGCGGCTGCGGATTCATCCTGACGCGCTGGAGGTCTTTGCGCCGCCCATGGCCGTGGCCGAGACGGGCCAGGCGGCATGAGGCGCATCCTCCACCTGTCGGACCTGCATTTCGGGCGCACGCGGCCCGACCTCCTTGACCCGCTGGTGGCGCTGGCGGCGGATCTGTCCCCCGACCTCGTGGCCATTTCGGGCGATTTTACCCAGCGCGCGCGGCGGAGCCAGTTCGTGGAGGCCGCACGGTTCCTGGACCGGCTGCGCTCGCCGTGGCTCGGCGTGCCGGGGAACCATGACATTTCCCTCGACAACGTGCTGGTGCGGCTGCTGGACCCCTGGGGGCGGTACCGGAACCTCATTCACGATGACCTGAGCCCCCGTCACGAGGACGAGGAGATCTCGGTGATCGGGCTCAACACCGTGAACCGGTATGCGCATCAGGCGGGGCGGATCGGGCGGGCGCAGTTGCGCGCCATCGCCGGAGCGCATGAGGAGAACCCCCAGAAGACCGTGGTGGTGGTCATGCACCATCCGCCCGAGCATCCGAACGGGTCCACGAAGCGGCCCATGCGCCATTCCAGCAAGGGGGTCGCGGCTCTCATGACGGCGGGGGCGGATATCGTGCTGTCAGGACACCTGCACAACGCCCATGTGGCGCCGCTGACCGCCGCGCCGGGTGTGCTGCTGGTGCAGGCGGGGACGGGGCTGTCGACGCGGCTGCGCGACGAGCCGAATACGCTGAACCTCCTCACCATCGAGCCGGGGCATGTCCGGGTGGACCGCTACGCCGCCTTTGCCGCCCCAGGTTTCGAGGTGATCGAGACGGCGTGGTTCGGGCGGGATCTCGGGAATGCCGAAGCCCACTGGGAGAGGCTGTCGCCGTCTCTTCCCCGCGAGGCCGCTCAGAGCACGTAGCGGCCGAGATCGGCACGGGCCATGAGCGCGCCCAGGTGCTTTTCGACAAAGGCCGCGTCCACCGTGACCTTGTCCCCGCCACGGTCGGGGGCCGCGAAGCTCAGGTCCTCGAAGACGCGCTCCATCACCGTGTAGAGACGGCGGGCGCCGATGTTCTCCACGGAGCGGTTCACCTCGGCCGCGATGCGGGCCAGGGCGGCGATGCCGTCCTCGGTAAAGGTGACCTCCACGCCTTCGGTGGACATGAGGCCCGCATATTGGCGGGTCAGGGCGTTCTCCGTTTCCGTCAGGATGCGTACGAAGTCGTCCTCCGTCAGGGGCTGAAGCTCCACCCGGATCGGCAGGCGGCCCTGGAGTTCGGGCAGGAGGTCCGAGGGCTTGGCGATGTGGAAGGCGCCCGAAGCGATGAAGAGGATGTGGTCGGTCTTGACGGGGCCGTACTTGGTGCTGACCGTCGTGCCCTCGATGAGGGGGAGGAGGTCGCGCTGCACGCCCTCGCGGCTCACATCGGCGCCGCGCGTCTCGGCCCGGGCGCAGACCTTGTCGATCTCGTCGAGGAAGACGATGCCGTTCTGCTCGGTGGCCTCCAGCGCCGCCTTGGTGACCGTTTCGTCGTCGAGGAGCTTGTCGGCTTCCTCGTTCAGGAGGGTGTCGTAGCTTTCGGCCACGGTCATGCGCTTGCGGGTCGTGCGGCGCATGGCTTTGCCGAAGAGGTCGCCGAGCGACGCCATGGCGATGCCCTGCTGGCCGGGCAGGTCCATGCCAGGCATCCCGAAGGGCGAGGAAGTGTCGGCCAGCTCCAGCTCGATCACCGTGTCGTCGAGTTCGCCGGATTTGAGCTTGCGGCGGAAGGCGTCGCGGGTGCCGGGGCGGGCGTCCTCTCCGGCGATGGCGGTGATGACGCGTTCCTCGGCGGCCTCGCGCGCGCGGGCGCGGACATCCTCGCGCATCGTCTCCCGCACCTGCACGATGGCGGCGTCGAGGAGGTCGCGGACGATCTGCTCCACGTCGCGGCCCACATAGCCGACCTCGGTGAACTTGGTGGCCTCGACCTTGAGGAAGGGCGCGCGGGCGAGACGGGCGAGGCGGCGGGAGATTTCTGTCTTGCCGACGCCGGTGGGGCCAATCATCAGGATGTTCTTGGGCGTGACCTCCTGCGCGAGGTCTGCTGGCAGCTGCTTGCGCCGCCAGCGCGAGCGCAAGGCCACGGCGACGGCGCGCTTGGCCGCATCCTGGCCGATGATGAAGCGGTCGAGTTCGGAAACGATCTCGCGGGGGGTCAGGTCGGTCATTGGGGTCCGTCCGAAAGGGCTTTGCCCCAGATGGGGGTTTTCGGGCCCGGGCTCAAGCCGGGGGTCCGCTACGGTGCCCGTCCGGGCACCTGCCGTCAGGCCGCGGGGGGCAGGCGGTGGAGCGGCAGGGGCACAAGGCGGAGGAGGCGGGCGCGGATGCGTTCCCAGAAGGCGCCAAGGAGCAGGAGGAGGACACCCAGGCCCAGGACGGTGAGCGCGCTGCCCCCGCCGCCGAAGACCGTCCCGGCGAGAGCCACGCAATAGCCCACGCCCGCGATCAGGAAGGACCGGCGGTCGATCACGATGGCCACCAGGGCGATCAGGGCGAGGAAGGCGGCGAGCAGGGCCTGGGCCGGCGCGGTTCCTTGCGAGAGGAGCGTCAGGGCCACCGTGTTCACGAGCGCGGGGGCGGCCACGACATGGAGCCAGAAGCCTTGCGCCGCGCGGCGGGTGACGCGGTGGGGGTCGGACATGTCGAAGGCCATGGCGGTAGTGAACACCAGAGCGCCAAGGACCAGCGTGATCCAGGCGAAGGGGCCGCTCCCCGAGAGGAGAAACAGGTCCTGCGGGCTTTGCGGAGTGCCGGCGCGGGCGGCGGCGAGGACCAGCGCCGTGGCGAAGAGCCCGAGTGCGATCATCGCCATGGTGAAGGGCACGCGAAAGCGCAGCCAGTAGAGCGCCAGCGTCGCGGTGGTGAGGGCGAAGGGCAGCGCGAGGCTGCCGTAATCGGCCTGGGCCAGCATGAAGGGCTGCGCGAATCCGGCGGCGAAGCCCGTGGCAGCGTTGCCGGCCCAGAGCAGGGACAGGGTGATCGCGGGCGCCACCATGCGGCGGCGGCGGACGAAGTATTCCGACAGGCCCCAGAGGATCACCGCGCCGACGAGCGCCGCCTGCATGGCGCGGCCCGTCACGTCTACTGCGCCTGTCTGGAGCGAGGTGCCGACCCAGACCGCGACGGCGCCGAGCCAGCCCGTGGTCAGGATCACGAGGCCCACGACGATGAAGATCTCGTTGAAGCCCTTGAAGAGTTCGAAAGGCTCGTCGCCCGCCGTCAGGTTCTCGCGGGCGGAGCGGCGGCTGTGGGACAGGGCGGTAAGGCGAGCGGCTTGCGCCTCAGAGAGGTGGCCCGCGCCCACGGCGGCGCGCAGGTCGTCGGGGGTGATGGACATAAGCGGCCTTTCAGGGGTCGCCGGGACCATAGCGTGCGAGCGGGAGCCTGGGCAGTGGGGGATTCCGGCAAAAGCGAGCCCTCGCGGGTGCCCCGGCGACGGAGGTCCCGCGCAGCGTGCGAGCGCGGGCCTCAGGCGGGCAGGGCTTCGATGGTGAGATTGCCGTTGGTGTAGACGCAGATCTCAGCCGCGATGGACATGGCCTTGCGGGCGATCGTCTCGGCGTCGAGGTCGGTGTCCATGAGCGCGCGGGCGGCGGCGAGGGCGAAGTTGCCGCCGGAGCCGATGGCGGCCACGTCGTTCTCGGGCTCCAGCACGTCGCCCGCCCCGGTCACGACCAGGAGGTTGCTGCCATCGGTGACGATCAGCATGGCTTCGAGCTTTTGCAGGTACTTGTCGGTGCGCCAGTCCTTGGCGAGTTCGACCGCGGCGCGGGCGAGCTGGCCGGGGGAGGCCTCCAGCTTGGCCTCCAGCCGTTCAAGGAGCGTGAAGGCGTCGGCGGTGGAGCCTGCGAAGCCCGCGACGACGTGGTGGCCGCCGGGGGACAGGCGGCGCACCTTGCGCGCCGTGCCCTTGATGACGGTCTGGCCGAGGGAGACCTGGCCGTCCCCGGCCACGACGACACGGCCTCCCTTGCGGACTGCAAGGATGGTCGTGCCGTGCCAGCCGGGGAAGTCCTGGGACATCAGATGGCCGAGTCGATCCAGGCCTGCAGCGCGGCCTTGGGGGCGGCGCCGGCGCGGTTGGACACGACCTCGCCGTCCTTGAAGACGAACAGGGCGGGGATGCCGCGCACGCCGAGCTGGGCGGCGGAGTTGGGGTTCTCGTCCACGTTGATCTTGGCGATCTTCACGCGGTCGCCGTACTGGGCCGACAGTTCCTCGAGGGCCGGGCCGATCATCCGGCAGGGCCCGCACCATTCGGCCCAGAAGTCCACCACGACGGGGACGGAAGAGTTGCGGACCTCGGCGTCGAAGGTCGCGTCGGTGACGGGAACGGTGGCCATGTCTGGCACTCCTGGCAGAGGGGGGCCGCAAGATGTGGCGGCATACTGGGTCGGTTCACCAAGCTATGGAGCGCCCCCACGCACGTCAAGGCGCGACCGGTTCGCCAGCCCCACGTTGCAGGGCCGCCATGACGAGGGCGCGGGGCAGGTCCATCAGTCGTGCCTCATGGGTCCACAGCACGGCCACCCGGGCGTCGCGGCCGGGATAGAGCGCCTCGACCATGGCGAGGTAGGCGCCCATCTGGCGCAGGATGCCTTCGGGGACCTCCTCGGGCGTGGTGGGGACGAGGCGGTTGGTCTTGAAGTCGATGGCGGTGACGGCGTCGGGGGTGACGATCAGCCGGTCGATGCTGCCATGGAGGCGGCCCAGGCCGTCCACCTCGGCGCTGAGCGCGACCTCGGCCAGGGCGTCGGCGGCGAAGAGGGGGGCGAGGGACGGCGTGGCCATGAGGGCCTGCGCCTCGGCCACGATGGCGGGCAGGTCGCCGGCGAGGGTGGCTTCCTCGGTGGCGGCGAGGAGGGGCAGGACGGTCTCGGGCGCGGCCCCGGGCAGGTGTTCAAGTGCAAGGTGAAGGAGATGGCCGCGGGCCAGGGCGCGGGCGCGGCTCGCCTCAGGGTCTGTGTCGGGGGTATCGTCCGTGGCGTCCTCGGGCAGGATCTTGGCGCCGCCGAGGTCGGTGGGCGCGCGGGCGATCGTGCGGTCGCCGGGCGCGGGCACGGGGCCGTAGTCTGGGGCGGGAACGATGGCCGGGGGCGCGCGGCGGGCCCGGCGAGGGGCCATGGGCAGGTGATCCCAGCTTTCGCCGTAGCGCCGCCCGGGGTCGTCGGCGAACGGGTGTTCGGGCGCGTCGAGCGCGAGGAGCCCGCGCTCGACCTCGCCGTGCCAGCTTCCGTCGCCGCATTCGCCCGCAGCGCAGACGACGAGCCACGCCTCGGCCCGGGTCATGGCGACGTACAGGAGGCGCCGCCGTTCCCGCTCCTGCGCCGCGAGGATGGAGGCCTTGCGGTCGCGCATGATCGCCGGGGCCTCGGCCTTGGGGCAGGCCCAGAGGAGGTGGGGGCGGCCTTCGACGGGGAGGAGGGGCGACATCTGCGGCGCGCCCTTGCGGGCGGCGCAGTCGGGCAGGATCACGATGGGCGCCTCAAGGCCTTTGGAGCCGTGGACCGTCATGACGCGGATGCGGTCGCCCGCGGCGTCCATCTGGCGCTTGATCTCCACATCGTCCTGGCCGCGCCATTCGAGGAAGCCGGTGAGCGAGGGGACGGCCTGCTGTTCGTAGGTGAGGGCCTGAGCAAGGAAGGCGTCGATGCCGTCCTCGGCCTCCGGGCCCAGGCGCGCGAGCAGGCGGCGGCGGCCGTCGTGGCGCAGCAGCAGGCGGTTCACGAGTTCATAGGGGCGCAGGAAGTCGGCCGTGCGGCGCAGGTCGGCCAGGATCTCCAAAGCGGGGCAGGGGCCGGCTTGGCGCAGGGCCTCCCAGAGGGGCTGGCCCTCGGGGCGGGGCTGGGCGAGGCGGTAGAGATCCTGCTCGGTCCAGCCGAAGAGCGGGCTCTTGAGCGCGCAGGCGAGGGAGAGCGAGTCCTCCGGCAGGGCGAGGAAGCGCAGCACGGCCTCCAGGTCACGGACGGCGAGTTCGCCCCGCAGCTTGAGGCGGTCGGCGCCTGCGACGTCGAGTTCGAGCTTCTTCAGTTCACGGATGATGGCCTGGAACAGGGGCCCGCGCCGCTGCACGAGGATCATGACGTCGCCCGGCGTGACAGGGCGGCGCATCCAGGTACCGTCCACCTCCACGGGGAGGGAGCCCGTCTTCACCATGTCCCGCACGGATTGGGCCACGCGCTCCGCGAGGATCAGGTTGGCGTCCTTGGGGTCGGTGGAGTCGACGGGGTCTGTCCAGGCGCGCTCTTCACGC
Source organism: uncultured Rubellimicrobium sp. (assembly GCA_902805995.1). Taxonomy (GTDB): domain Bacteria; phylum Pseudomonadota; class Alphaproteobacteria; order Rhodobacterales; family Rhodobacteraceae; genus Rubellimicrobium. Next base: position 1,704 of record CADCUU010000459.1, on the reverse strand, counting down.
GCGGTGTCGGATTTGGGGATGGGGGGCCAGAGGTCCACGCGGCCTGGCATTCCGGCCTTGAAGGCGCGGTGGAGGGGCGCGGCCTCGCCCAGGCCCTCGTGGTGCTGGAAGGTGGCGTCCACGGCGCGGAGCACGGCCTCGGAGGAGCGGAAGGAGTATTCGAGCTGGTGCGCCTGGAGGGTCTGGCCGATGCGGGACAGACGTTCGCCGAAATGGCGCTGCATCCTGTCGAAGCCCTCGGCATCCGCGCCCTGGAAGGAGAAGATCGACTGCTTGCGGTCGCCCACGACGAAGATCGTCCTGTGGCGCGGGCGTCCGGCGCTTTCCCCGGCAGCGAATTCGTCGGCCAGCCGTTCGACCACCGCCCACTGGCCGGGCGAGGTGTCCTGCGCCTCATCCACGAGGATGTGGTCGATGCCGCCGTCGAGGCGGTAGAGCACCCATTGGGCCACGGCCGGGTCGGTCAGGAGCGCGCGGGCGCGGGCGATGAGGTCGTCGAAGTCCAGCAGCCCACGGGCGAGCTTCTTGCGCTCGTAGGCCTGTACGAAGGCACTGGCAAAGGCGTGGAGGTCGCGGTTCCTCGCATGGGCGCGCAGGCAGAGGCGGAGGTCGCGGGCGGCCTCCACGTCGCGCATCAGGTCTTCAAGACGTTCGACGAGGTCGGGGTTCTTGGCGCGGAGGGCCTTGGTGGGGAAGGCGCCGACCTTGGCGGAGAAGGGGGCGTTCTTTTCCGCGCCTTCGCCATAGAGGAACAGGGGTTCGAGCGCTGCGAGCGAGTCGAGAGCGAAGGGGGATTGGGCGCAGATCCGCAAGAGCGCCTGGGCGGCCCTCTTGTCTGTGACGCCGCCGGCGCCGCAGAGCGCCGCCACGTCGTGCAGGAGTTGCCGCCGCTCGGCGCTCTCGATGCAGGACAGGAGCGTCTCCTCCGTGGTGCCATCGGGAAGGTCGAGGAGGGCGCGGAGGTCGGATTCGGCGGGGCCGGGATGGAAAGCGTCGCGCTTGGCCGCGATCTCCAAGAGCATCGTCTCGAAGGCGTCGCCGGACAGGTGGCGGGCCACGGCGTCCACGAGGTCGGCCTGGGGGCCCAGGGCGATCTCCTCGGCCACTTCGGCGCGCAAGAGGGCCTGTCCGCGTTCGTCGAGTTCGCGGAACTGGGGGGAGACGCCGGCCTCCAGCGGGAAGCGGCGCAGGAGCGAGGCGCAGAAGGCGTGGATCGTCTGGATCTTGAGGCCGCCGGGCGTTTCCAGCGCCTGCGCGAAGAGGCGGCGCGCCTCGCGGAGGTTCACGGGCTCCAGCCCCTCGGTCAGGCCGAGGTCGCGGAGTTCGGCGATGAGGCGGTCGTCCTCCTTCATGGCCCAGCCGCCCAGGCGCTTGAAGAGTCGGGTCTGCATCTCGGCCGCGGCGGCCTTGGTGTAGGTGAGGCAGAGGATGTTCGCGGGGTCTACGCCCGCGAGCAGAAGGCGCGCGACGCGGTCGGTCAGCACCCGCGTCTTGCCCGAGCCCGCATTGGCCGACAGCCATGTGGAGGCCAGCGGGTCCGCCGCCTGGCGCTGCCGCAGGGCGGCCGGGTGGTCGGCCTGGAAGCTCGGGCGGGGGGCGGTCATGGGATGGGGCGGGGCTCGGAACAGGGGCGCTGCGGGTTCAGCCCTAGCAGAGAAGCCCGCGCCCCGTCACGGGGGCGCGTGCCATTGATTACCGGGTGCC
>CADCUU010000458.1 GCA_902805995.1 uncultured Rubellimicrobium sp. | reverse complement strand
CCCCCTCCTCACGCCCGGGATCGCCGCGGGGGCCATGCTCGCCTTCGTCATCTCGCTGGACGACGTCATCATCACCGAATTCGTCAAGTCCGCGGGCCAGGACACGCTCGCCACCTACATGCTGGGCCAGTTCCGCCGAACCCTCACGCCCGAGGTCAACGCCATCTCCACGGCCCTCCTCGCCCTCACGCTGGTGCTCCTCACCGGCGTGTTCCTCACGACTCGCAAGCGGGCCTGAGATCCGCACAACACCCAGGGAGACTCCATGACGAAACTGCTCCTTTCTGCCGGCCTCATGGCCCTCGCCACGGGCGCGGCCGCCCAGGACCGACAGCTCCAGCTCTACAACTGGGGCGACTACACCTCCCCCGAAATGATCGAGAAGTTCGAGGCCGAGACCGGCATCGACGTCACCATCACCGACTACGACAGCAACGACACCGCGCTGGCCAAGGTGCAGGCCGGCGGCCACGGCTTCGACCTCGTGGTTCCTTCCGCGAACTACGTGCAGATCTGGGTCGAACTCGGCCTGATCCAGCCTCTCGACCACGCCAAGCTCACCAACATCGGCAACATCGCCCCCGAATGGGTGGACGTGCCCTGGGACCCCGGCCGCGCCCATACCATTCCCTGGCAGTGGGGCACCACCGGCATGGCGGTGAACACCTCCGTCTACGCCGGCGACATCAACACCTCGGACATCGTCTTCAACCCTCCGGCCGAGCTTCAGGGCAAGATCAACGTGGTTCCCGAAATGGCTGACGTGATGGCTCTCGCCATCATGAACGTCGGAGGAGAGCCCTGCACCGACGACCTCGAGGTCCTGCGCGAGGTCCGCGACCTCCTCGTGGCGGCCAAGCCGAACTGGCTGTCGATGGACTACGATTCGGAGGCCAAGCTTTCGGCCAACGACATCAGCGCCGCGCTCACCTGGAACGGTCCCTCCATGCGCGCCCGCCTCGCCAACCCGCCGGTGCAGTTCGGCTATCCCGTCGAAGGCTACCCGGTCTGGATGGACTCCGTAGCACTCCTGTCCGACGCCCAGAACGTCGAGGAAGCCTATGAGTTCATGAACTTCATCCTCGCGCCCGAGAATGCGGCCATGATCTCGAACTACGCCCGCTACGGCAACGGCATCGCGGGCGCGGAGGAGTTCATGGACGAGGAGATGCAGTCGGCGCCGGAAATCGTCGTGCCCGAGGAGCACCGCGCGAACGGCGTGTTCCTCCCCACCTGCCCGGCCCCCGTCACCGAACTTTACTCCCAGATCTGGACCGAGCTTCAGAGCTAAATAAGACGCGGGGGCGAGGTCGCCCCCGCACCCCCCCGCCGTCAGGGCGCCCTCAGCCGCCCCGGCCCTCACGCATCCTCGAAACCTTCCAGCACGTTGACCGTGTTCACGCCCACCTGCTCGATGGCGTAGCCGCCCTCCATGCAGAACACCGTGGGCAGCCCCATCCGCCCGATCCGCCGCCCCGCATCCATGAAGTCCGGGCTGTCGAGCTTGAAGAAGCTGATCGGGTCGTCCTTGTAGGCATCCACGCCCAGCGACACGACCAAAGCCTCCGCGCCCCAGTCCCTGATCCGCGAAATCATCCCGTCCAACGCCTCGGCCCAGGGCGCATAGTGCGTCCCCGGCGGCAGCGGCACGTTGATCGTGGTCCCCTCGCCCTCGCCCTCCCCGGTCTCGTCGGCAAAGCCCGCGAAGTACGGGTAGGTGTCCAGCGGGTCCCCGTGGATGGACGCGTACATCACGTCCCCCCTGCGATAGAAGATGTCCTGCGTCCCGTTCCCCGAATGGAAGTCGATGTCCAGCACCGCGACCCGCCCCGCCCCCTGCGTTCGGAACATATCCGCCACGACGGCAGCATTGTTCAGGAAGCAGTAGCCCCCATACTGGTCATAGGTCGCATGATGCCCCGGCGGCCGGCACAGCGCGAACGCCGCCCTCGCCCCCCAAGCCACCTCCCCCTGCGCCGCTTGCGCACAGGCCATCGACGCCTGGGCCGCCCGCCACGTCCCTCCGGTGATGGAGGTCTCGCTCGCGTGGCAGTAGTACTCCACCTTGCCGTCGATGTTCCGGGGAATGCGGTCGTGCCGCTGCCGCCGCGTGGGCATCCCCGCCGCGATCACCTCCCCGCCCTGCCCGGCCGCCTTCCAGTCGTCATAGGCCGTCTCCAGGAACCCCAGGAACCCGGGGTCGAGCAGCTTCCGCACCGGCCCCATGTCCACCGCCCCCGGAGCCACGATCTCCCCGAACTTACGCTCCTTCAGCCGCGCCAGCACGTATTCGATCCGCGACGGCCGCTCATAAGGGGTGACGAACTCGCCCCCCGAAAGCTCGGCCTGCGGAAAGTGCAGGCGGTGATCCTCGCTGAAAAAGGTCTTCATGGCGGCCCCCGTTCGGTGTTCCGGGAACCCTGCCCGACCCCGCCGCAACCCTCAAGGCCACCCCCGAAAACGCAAAAGGCCCGCGACATGCGCGGGCCCCCTCGGGCGGACCTCAGTCCGCCACGATCAACGAGTCCTCAGCCGACCAGCTCAAGGCCCGAGAAGAAGAACGCGATCTCCTCGGCCGCCGTCTCCGGCGCGTCCGAGCCGTGGACCGAGTTCTCGCCGACCGACTCCGCGAACTCGGCGCGAACGGTGCCGGGGGCCGCGTCCTTCGGGTTCGTCGCACCCATCACTTCGCGGTTCTTGAGGACCGCGCCCTCGCCTTCCAGCACCTGCACCACGACCGGGCCGGAGGCCATGAACTCGGTCAGCTCGCCAAAGAACGGACGGGCGGAGTGCACCGCATAGAACTGCTGCGCCTGCGCAAGGGTCAGCTGGATGCGCTTCGAAGCAACGATCCGCAGGCCCGCCTCTTCGAACTTGGCGGCGATCTTGCCGGTGAGGTTCCGGCGGGTCGCGTCGGGCTTGATGATCGAAAGCGTGCGCTCGATGGCCATGGGTCAGCTCCTTCAACCCGGGCCCCGTGCCCAGGCGGTATGGCCGCGCCCCTAGCATGGGCCCTCCCGCCTGAAAAGGGCACAGCCCTCCGCAGCGGCGGCCCTCAGACCGGGTCCCGGTCGAACTGCTCCGCCCCGGGAATCGGCAGCGCCCAGGGCTCCCGCCGCACCGTCCAGATCTCCCGACGCGGCACGAGATCGGTGGGCGGATCGTCCAGCGTCCCCAGCATCACCTCCGTATGGTGCGCGCTGAAATGCGCCACGCGCGACCCGCAGTCCGGGCAGAAGCTCCGCCCCGAATAGGTGGCCAGCGCCCCCTCCATGCGAACCGCCGACACCGGCCAGTCCGCGTAATAGAGCGCGTTGCCCCCCGTCGCCTTCCGGCAGTCCTCGCAATGGCAAAGCCCCACCATCATGGGCTCGCCATGCACCTCGTAGCGCACCGCGCCGCACAGGCACCCGCCCATCCGCACCTTGGCCCCAGCCACCTCCACCACATCATCACCCGGCGAGAGATCGAATCCCGGCGCGTAATCCGACCCGCCGCTCGCGGCCATCTGCTCGGGCACGCGCCGCTCCTCGGGCCGATCCTCCGCCCAGGCCGGCCCGGCGCTCATGGTAGGCGCGCGCGGCGCGGCCATCGCCCGGGGCAGGATCGGGCTGCGACGCCAAGCGCCGCGATTGGTCCGTGTCTCGTCCATCTCGATCCCCCCTGCCCCCCCCGCAACGCACCCCAGGGAAACCGGCCGCCGCGACACCCGGTTCCGCCCCCTCCGGTTGACGCAATGTTTCCATTGCGGCAGAGGACCCCCATATCGCCCTCACGGCACCCCCTCCCCGGCACGAAGGCCCTTCCGATGCTCCGCCTCGACGACATCTCCTATTCCGTGGAGGGCCGCTCCCTCATCGAGCATGCCTCGGCCACGATCCCCACCGGCCACAAGGTCGGCCTGGTCGGCCGCAACGGCACCGGCAAGACCACCCTCTTCAAGCTCATCCGGGGCGAACTCACGCTCGACACCGGCTCCATCGAGGTTCCCCGCGGCGCCCGCATCGGCGGCGTCGCGCAGGAGGTTCCGGGCAACGAGGTTTCCCTCCTCGACACGGTCCTCGCGGCGGACACCGAACGCGCGAGCCTTCTCGACGAATCCCACCACGCCACCGACCCCCACCGCATCGCCGAAATCCAGACAAGGCTCGCCGACATCGACGCCTGGTCCGGAGAGGCGCGCGCCACCGGCATCCTCAAGGGCCTGGGCTTCACGGACGAGGAAACGCGCATGCCCTGCTCCGCCTTCTCGGGCGGCTGGCGGATGCGCGTGGCGCTGGCCGCCGTCCTCTTCGCCCAGCCCGACCTCCTCCTCCTCGACGAGCCCACGAACTACCTCGACCTCGAAGGCGCGCTCTGGCTCGAATCCTACCTCGTCAAATACCCCCACACCGTCCTGATCGTCTCCCACGACCGCGAGTTGCTGAACCGCTCCGTCACCGGCATCCTCCACCTCTCGGAGCACAAGCTCACCTACTGGTCCGGCCCCTACGACCAGTTCGCCCGCCAGCGGGCCGAGCAGCGCGCCAACCTCGTCGCGCAGAGTAAGAAGCAGGAAGACCGCCGCGCCCATCTCCAGGCCTTCGTGGACCGCTTCAAGGCCAAGGCCTCCAAGGCCAAGCAGGCCCAGTCCCGCGTCAAGATGCTCGCCAAGATGGAGACGATCCGCTTGCCCGAGGACGACGCCCGCACCGTCTTCACCTTCCCCACGCCCGAGGAACTCAGCCCCCCGATCATCGTGACCGAGGACGCGGCCGTGGGCTACGGCAACCACATCGTCCTCCACAACCTCAACCTCCGCATCGATCAGGACGACCGCATCGCGCTCCTGGGCCGCAACGGCGAGGGCAAGACCACCCTCGCCAAGCTCCTCTCCGACCGCCTCACCACGGCGCGTGGCCGCCTCACCCGGTCGAACAAGCTCCGCATCGGCTTCTTCGCCCAGCATCAGGTGGACGAACTCTTCATCGACGAGACGCCCCTCCAGCACCTGAGCCGCGCCCGCCCGGACGAGGGTCAGGCCAAGCTGCGCGCCAAGCTCGCGGGCTTCGGCCTCCTCGCCGCCCAGGCGGAAACGGAGGTCGGACGCCTCTCCGGGGGCCAGAAGGCGCGCCTGTCGCTGCTGCTCGCGACCCTCGACGCCCCCCACCTCCTCATCCTCGACGAGCCCACCAACCACCTCGACATCGAATCCCGCGAGGCGCTGGTGGAGGCCCTGTCCGCCTACAACGGCGCGGTGATCCTGGTCAGCCATGACATGCACCTCCTCAGCATGGTCGCCGACCGCCTCTGGCTCGTGAAGAACGGCCGCGTCTCCAACTACGACGAGGATCTGGAAGCCTACCGCAACATGCTCCTCGCCGGCGACAAGCCCGCCGAGAAGCCGGTCGAGAAGCCAAAGGCCGTCCGACCCTCCCGCGACGCCCTCCTCGCCCTGCGCTCGGAGGTCCGCAAATGCGAGGATCGTCTGCAGAAGATCGACCAGATGCGCGACAAGCTCGCGAAGAAACTCGCCGACCCCGAACTCTACGAGGACGCCCGCCGCGGCGAACTCGAAACCTGGAACAAGAAATACGCCGAGGTCATGGACGCCCTCCACCGCGCCGAGGCCCTCTGGGAGCAGGCCCAGGAGAAACTGGAACAGGCCGAGGCCGCCTGACCCGGCCACCCCGCGAACCCATGGGCGAACCCATCTCCGATCCTGCGCGTTGTGACCCGCAGGATCGGAGACGCGCCATGGCCAAACTGACCGAAGAAGACCGCGACAAGCTGCCCGCCCGGGAATTCGCCTTTCCCGAGCAGCGCAAGGAACCCATCGAGGACGCGGGCCATGTCCGCGCCGCCGTGGCCCGATTCATGCAGGTCAAGGACGTGACCGACGAGGAGCGCGACGCCGCCTGGAAGCGCATCCAGTCCGCCGCCCGCAAGCACGGCGTGGACCTCCAGGAAAACGACTGGCGCGACCTGACCTGACGCCCCAGCCCCGTTCCTTCCCCGCCGCCGACCGGGATTAGCCCTCCACTCCCGAAACGCCCAAAACGTTGCAAACGGTAGGCCGCAGGACCGCGCCTGCGTCCGTAGGGTGCGTGCTCGCACGCACCGCCCCGGCCACTCCCCCCCTGCTAGAGAGGCAACGACCACCCCGGCCTACTTACGCGCCCAACCTCCCCGGGTCACGCAACGCCCGTTGCCCTAAGATTTCGTTAACCCCGCTCCGGCATCCTGGCTGCATCGGCAACGAATCAGACCGGCCCGCCTCACGCCCGTCCTCCCCAGACCACCCCCGCGGCCCGCTCCGCAGATCGGGTGCAGAAGGACAGGCCCAAGGTCCCCCGGCAGACAGGACCCACCATGCAGAGCAGCCCCCTCCAGGGGCGAGCAACACTCGCGCAGCCAAGCGGCCACATATCCAGGCCGGGAGATCCTCCCCGCGCCTCCATAGACTCAAGCCCGCCCTGACGGCGGTCCGGAAGCTCTCGCCCGCCACGCAAGGCCGGCTCGCAGACACCGGAGGCCCCGCGGGATCTCATCATTTCCGAAAACGCCCCAGTCGCCCCGAAGGCCACGCCCCTCCGCCGCACCAAGCCAAGTGCCCATCGGCCCCCCTTGTCACGGGTTTCACGAGTCCCCCGAAGAAGCCCACAACACCCAGGGCCCCGCAGCCCCTCGCCGCCGCTCAACCGCCCCAGATGGCCTTCACATAGCCCTGGGTCTCCGCATAGGGCGGAATGCCCCCATACTGCGCCACCGCCTCCGGCCCCGCGTTATAAGCCGCGAGCGCAAGGTCCCACCGCCCAAACCGCCGGTACTGGTCCCGCAGGTAGCGCGCCCCGCCTTCGAGGTTCTGCTGCGGATCATGCGGGTTCACGCCCAGAAGAGCCGCCGTCCCGGGCATGAGTTGCGCAAGCCCGATGGCCCCCACGGGCGACAGCGCCCCTTCGTGCCAGCCCGATTCCTGCTGAACGAGGCGCAGGAACAGGTCCTCCGGGATGCCGTTGCTCCGCGCGACGGTCCGCGCGGCCTCGATCCAGGGGCTGTTGGTGCGCCCGCGATAAACCACCGCATCCGCGCCCGGCAGGGCCGGAACCTCCACCCGCGGGGGCTGAAGCCGGGTCGAATTGTTGTACTGCTGCGCCGCCCGCCCATCCAGCACGCTCAACTGCGAACTGAAAAGCGCCGAGCGGTTCATGGTGGACACCGTATCCGCCACCGCCCCCCCGGCGAGAGCGACCGCAAGCACGAAAGCCCCGACGCCCGTTCCCTGTCTGCTCATCGCCAACCTGTCCCGGTAACCCTGTCGTGAGCAAGGAGCCTACCCGATCCGCTCCGCGAGTCCATCCCCGTCCGACGCCGTGTCCTCAGGGCTCCAGTCGCCCGGCTCCGAGGTCCAGACGCCCATGTTCCCCTTTCATTCCACGGCCTTCCATGGTCTAACGCGCCGACGCGACTCGCAGAAGGAGGCCAGCCATGGCCGGAGTGAACAAAGTCATCCTCGTCGGCCGTCTCGGCCGCGACCCCGAGGTTCGCAGCTTCCAGAACGGCGGCAAGGTGGTGAACCTGCGCCTCGCAACAAGCGAGACCTGGAAGGACAAGCAGAGCGGTGAGCGCAAGGAGAAGACCGAGTGGCACTCGGTCGCCATCTTCAACGAGAACCTCGGCCGCATCGCCGAGCAGTACCTGAAGAAGGGCTCCAACGTTTACATCGAGGGCCAACTCGAAACCCGCAAGTATCAGGACCAGTCCGGCCAGGACCGCTACTCCACTGAAGTCGTCCTGCGCCAGTTCCGCGGCGAGCTCACGCTCCTCGACAGCCGCGGAGGCGGCGGCGGCCCGTCCGACGACATGGGCGGCGGCGATGACGGCTACGGCGGCGGTGGCGGCGGCTACGGCGGCGGCTCCGGGGGCGGCGGCTATGGCGGCGGCGGCCGGTCGGGTGGCTCCTCGGGTGGCGGCTTCGGCGGCGGCCGGTCGGGCGGCGGCGGCTCCGACCTCGACGACGACATCCCGTTCTGACCTGCCCGCCAGGCCACGGCCTGCGCTGAACTCAGGACACTCGGGGCAGGCTCCGGCCCACCCCGAGCCCATCACAAGCCAACTGCCCTGCCGGCGCACGGGGATGAAGGAACCACCGCCGGGCCACGCGCCTCGAACCGCGGACCCTACCCGTTCCGCAGCGTCGCGATCACCGCCTCGGTCGGCACGTCATCCGCGACAAAGGCGCTCCCGATCCCCCGCGCCAGGATAAAGCGCAGCTTCCCCCCGACCGCCTTCTTATCCTGCGCCATCAGCGCCAGCAGCCCCTCGGCTCCCGGCAACTCACCCGGCACATCGGCAAGCACCGCCTTCATCCCCATGGCCCGCAGATGCGCCCGCACCCGCGACGGCTCCTCCTGGGAACACAGCCCCAGCCGCGCCGACAAGTCAAAGGCGAGGCCCAGCCCAACAGCGACGGCCTCCCCATGCAGCAGCCGGTCGCCATAGCCCGTCGCCGCCTCCAGCGCATGCGCGAACGTGTGCCCGAGGTTGAGGAGCGCGCGGTCCCCTTCCTCTGTCTCGTCGCGCACGACGATCTCGGCCTTCATCTCGCAGGACCGCCGCACGATCAGCTCCAGCGCCTGGGGCTCCTGCGCCAGCACGGCGGGCCCGTTCGCCTCCAGCCAGTCGAAGAACGCGGCATCGCCCAGCAGCCCGTACTTCACCACCTCCCCATAACCCGACAGGAAGTCGCGCTTCGGCAGCGTCGCCAGCAGCCCCGTATCGGCCAGCACCAGCACCGGCTGGTGGAACGCCCCGACAAGGTTCTTGCCCTGCGCGGTGTTGATCCCCGTCTTGCCGCCAACCGACGAATCGACCTGCGCCAGCAGCGTCGTCGGCACCTGCACGAAGCGCACCCCGCGCCGCAGCACCGCCGCCGCGAATCCCGCCAGATCGCCGATGACCCCGCCACCAAGCGCCACGACGAGGTCCTTCCGCTCGACCTTCTGCTCCAGCAGCCATTCGACGGTCTGCGCCAGATGCGCCCAGCCCTTGGTCCCCTCGCCGGGCGGCAACACCAGTGCCTCCGCCTCGATCCCGCCGCGGGCCAAGGCATCGCGGAACGATGGCCAGTGCGTCTCGGCCACGTTGCCGTCCGTCACCACCGCCACGCGCGGGCGGCGCAGATGCGGGCGCAGGAACTCCGCCGCGCGCCCGATCAGCCCCTCGCCGATCTGGATGTCATAGGCCCGGCCGGGCAGGTCCACGCGCAGCGTCATGTCGTCTCCAGGATGTCGGGATGTCCGGCGAGCACGGCCACAGCCCGGTTCGCCGTATCGTCGATGGAAAACCGGGGCTCGGCCGTCACCTTGAGGTCCGCGAGCCGATAGACCGGCACCCGCTTCTCATAGATCTCGGTCAGGGTGCCGCGCGGGTCCGGGGTCCGCAGCAGGGGCCGACTGTCCTTGTGCCGCACCCGCTCCCAGAGCGTGTCGAGATCCGCGTCCAGCCAAAGCGCCACGCCCTTCTCCGCGATGACGCGGCGGTTGCGTTCGGACATGAAGGCGCCCCCGCCGGTGGAGACGATGGCCGGAGGTCCCGACAGCAGCCGGGAGATGACCTCGGATTCGCGGTCGCGGAAGAAGGGCTCCCCGTCGCGGGCGAAGATCTCCGCGATGGTGGCATGGGCGGCCTCCTCGATCGCGGCGTCGCTGTCGAGAAAGGGCACCTGAAGGCGCGCGGCCAAGGCCTTGCCCACCGCGGTCTTGCCCGACCCCATCATGCCCACAAGCACCACGCTGCGCCGAAGCGCGCCCGGCAGCCCCGGCTTTCTCGTCTCCCCCGCTGGCATGCTCCCGACCGTCCTGTGGCGAAGGGGCACGGCACCTCCCCTCCCGATTTCTGCATTCCTCCCTAATGGGGTTAACTCCCGTGGAACACCATATATAACCGCCCGGAGAGCCCCGCTGGGGGCCGGGCAGGGAACGGGACAATGTGGCGACTCATCAAGCTTCTGCTCATCCTGGCGATTCTGGCCGGGATCGCGCTGGTCGCCTACGCCTATATCGGTCCGCTCGTCGTCCCCGGCGACTTCGAGCCCCCGCTGCGCGAGATGACGCAGCCCGTCGACCTGGACCTCGAATGACTCTCCGCCGCGCCACGCTTCTCCTCGGCCTGTTTGCCGGGGCCGCCCAAGCCCAGGAGGGCGGCGCGCCGCTGTCGGCCATCGACTGGCTGTCCCGCAGCGTGGAAGGGTCCTCCTCCGCCACCCAGGCCGAGCCGCCGGTCTCCTCCGACGCCTCCAGCCCCGGCATTACGGTCACGCCGCTCGACACCGCGGGGTCCGGGCTGTCTGGCATTCTCACGCCCGAGATGACGGGCCTGCCCCACGACCTCTGGTCGGGCAGCGACTCCGCCACGCTGATCGACCTCATCCATGCCGAGGATGCGGAAACCCTGCCCGCCCTGCAGGAGCTTCTGGTCACCCTCATGCTGGCCGAGGCCGAGGTCCCGAGCGATGGCGAAGGACAGGCCCTGTTTCTCGCCCGCGTGGACAAGCTCCTCGACATGGGCGCCCTGGAGGCCGCGCGTTCCCTTCTCGAATCGGGCGACCTGCTGGAGCCTGAAAGCTTCCGGCGCTGGTTCGACGTGACCCTCCTCACCGGGACGGAGCACGACGCCTGCGCCATGCTGGGCGAACAGCCGTCGCTGGCCCCCACGGTCATGGCCCGGGTGTTCTGCACCGCGCGCAACGGCGACTGGAACGCGGCGGCACTGACGCTCAACACCGCGCGGGCGCTGGGAGACCTGACCCTGCAGGAGGAAGCGCTTCTCACCCGCTTCCTCGACCCGGAATACGCGGAGCCCGAGCTGGAGGCTGCGCCCCCCACCCGGCCGAGTCCCCTCGTCTACCGCCTGCGCGAAGCCGTGGGGGACCTCATGCCCACAGCGGGGCTGCCGCTCGCCTTCTCGCACGCCGACCTGCGCGACACCGTGGCCTGGCGCGCGAGGCTTGAGGCAGCGGAACGCCTCGCCCGGCATGGCGCGCTATCCGAGAACGTGCTCCTCGCCATCTACACCGCGCGCGAGCCTGCGGCGTCCCGG
>CADCUU010000457.1 GCA_902805995.1 uncultured Rubellimicrobium sp. | reverse complement strand
CAGCCCCCCGTCTGCAGGGCTAATCGAACCGTGACCCGAAGGGAGGCTCCCATGCCGCAGTTCCTCGCCACCTCCGACCCCGGCTTCGAGGAGGCCTTCCGCGCCCTCCTCGCCCAGAAGCGTGAGGACAGCCCGGACGTGGATGCCACGGTGGCCGCCATCATCGCCGATGTGCGCGCTCGGGGCGATGCGGCACTCCTCGACACCACCGCCCGGTTCGACCGCCTCCACCTCACCGCCGATCGCCTCCGCATCTCCGAGGAGGAGATCGACGCCCTCATCGCCCAAGTGCCCCAGGACCAGCGTGAGGCCCTGGAACTTGCCGCCGCCCGCATCCGCGCCTACCACGCCCGCCAGATGCCCCGCGATGAGTCCTGGACCGACGACCTCGGCGCGACCCTCGGCTGGCGCTGGACGCCCGTGTCGGCGGCTGGCCTTTACGTTCCCGGCGGCCTCGCCTCCTACCCGTCCTCCGTGCTGATGAACGCGATCCCCGCCAAGGTCGCGGGCGTGCAGCGCCTCGCCGTCACCGTCCCCACGCCTGACGGCATCGCGAACCCCCTCGTCCTCCTCGCTTGCCGCATCTCCGGGGTGGACGAGGTGTTCCGCATCGGCGGCGCGCAGGCCATCGCCGCGCTCGCCTACGGGACCGAATCCGTCCGCCCCGTGGACAAGATCACCGGCCCCGGCAACGCCTATGTCGCCGCCGCCAAGCGCCGCGTCTTCGGCAAGGTCGGCATCGACATGATCGCGGGGCCCTCGGAGATCCTCGTCATCGCCGACCGCGACAACGACCCCGACTGGATCGCCCTCGACCTCCTCTCCCAGGCCGAGCACGACGAATCGGCGCAATCCATCTTCATCACCGACGACGCCGCCTTCGGGCAAGCCGTCGCGCGGGCTGTCGAACGCCAGCTTGAAACACTCCCCCGCGCGCAGATCGCCGAGGCCTCCTGGCGCGACTACGGCGCCGTCGTCACCACCCGCTCGCTGGAGGAGGCCGCCGCCCTCGCCAACCGCATCGCGGCCGAGCACTTGGAGATCCTGACCGCCGACCCCGAATCCCTCGCCGCCCGCATCACCCATGCCGGCGCGATCTTCCTCGGCCCCTGGACGCCCGAGGCGATCGGCGATTACATCGGCGGGCCGAACCACGTGCTGCCCACGGCGCGGACGGCGCGGTTCTCCTCGGGGCTGTCGGTCATGGACTTCCTCAAGCGCACCACGGTGCAGAAGCTCACCCCCGCGGCCCTCGCGGCCCTCGGCCCGGCTGCCGAAACCCTGGCCAAGGCTGAACGGTTGGAGGCGCACGGCCTTTCCGTCCGCGCCCGGCTGGACCGCCTGAACGCCAAGGCCGGCGAATGACCGACCGCCTTGTCGCGCTCCACATCGATGATGGCGGCCGCCCCGCGCCCAGCGCGGAGATCGAGCAGGAGCGCCGCGTCGCCGTGCTCGACCTCCTGGAGGCCAACAGCTTCGCGCTCCCCCCGCGCGACGGCCGCCCCGCCCAAGGCCCGTGGAAACTGTCCCTTGCCATCCGCGAAGGCCGCCTCGTCTTCGCCGTGACCTCAGAACAGGGGGAGCCCGCGGGCGAGTTCCACATGTCGCTCGGCCCCTTCCGGCAGGTGGTCAAGGACTACGGCCAGATCTGCGACAGCTACTACGAGGCCGTCCGCACCCGACCCCCCGCGCAGATCGAGGCCATCGACATGGCCCGCCGCGGCATTCACAACGAAGGCGCCCGCGTGCTGCAGGAACGCCTCGAGGGCAAGGCCACGCTTGACCAGGACACGGCGCGGCGGCTTTTCACGCTGATCTGCGTCCTGCAGTGGGGGGGCTGACGGGTGGAGCAGGGCACCCCTCCGAAACCCGCCGCACTTCCCCAGTCCGTCCTCTTCTGCTGCGACCACAACGCCGTGCGCTCCCCCATGGCCGAAGGGATCATGAAGAAGCTCTACGGCACGGACACCTACGTCCAGTCCGCAGGTGTCAGGAACGACCTGGAGATCGACGGCTTCGCCATCGCCGTCTGCCAGGAGATCGGGGTGGAACTCGCCCGCCACCGCTCCCGCAGCTTCGACGAGATGCGGGGCGGCGCGGACGACCTGTCTGCCTTCGACCTCATCGTGGCGCTCACCCCCGCGAGCCAGCGCCGCGCCCTCGACCTCACCCGATTCGACGCTCTCCATGTGGAATACT
>CADCUU010000456.1 GCA_902805995.1 uncultured Rubellimicrobium sp. | reverse complement strand
TGGCGACGCCTGTCCCAGGCGTTCCAGTCACCCACGACCGATACCCGGCGCGCGTTCGGGGCCCAGACCGCGAAATGCGTGCCCGCCGCCCCTTCATGCGTGACGATATGCGCGCCGAGCGCTTCCCAGAGGCGTTCGTGGGTGCCTTCGCCCAGCAGGTACTCGTCGAGGTCCGTCAGAACGGGACCGAAGCGGTAGGCGTCGTCGTAGTCCCACTGCCGCCCATAGCCCCGGCCATGCAGGTGGTAGGGCCCGTCGCCCGGCACCCTGCCGCAGAAGAGCCCGCCCTCGACCCGGGTCAGCGGATGCTCCGTCCCGTCCATGACCGCCGCCAGTTGCTCGGCGCCTGGATCGAAGGCCGTCACCCAGGTGGCATCCCCGAGGCGATGCGGCCCGAGGACCGAGAACGGGTCGTCGTGCCGCCCTTGCAGGAGGCGGGCGACCGTGGCGACGTCGAGCGGGTGGGGGACGGTGCTGTTCATCTCACGGGATTGTAATCCCGGACGGGGGCTCCGCAAGGGACGCTTCAGCGAGCTTTGCCGGAACGTGTCGGTGATTCCAGCCCTCCGTCCGGGCGAATGGACAACAGGAGCTGGGCCGGAAGCTCCTTTTCAAGGACGCGCCGGGCATTCGGCACGTCGTTCCCCTCGGCCCGCCGGGTCGCCGCGGCCCGCGAAAGGCCCTGGTCCAGCCATCGCTGGATGAGCCGCGCACGAAGTTCCGGCAGGGGCACGTCGAGCCGCGCGGTCAGGTCCCAAACCGGCATGAGGGTCCGCCACGGGTCCTCATCGAACAGAAGGTAGTTGCCTTCGCAGATGACGATCTGGGCTTCGGCGGGCACGACCTGCGCCCCGGCAATGGCGACGTCGCGCGAGCGGTCGAAGATCGGGGCCACGACCTCTTGCCCCGCGCGGAGGCGATGGACGAGGTGGAGGAACCCTTGCACGTCGATCGTCTCGGGCGCGCCCTTCCGCTGCCGCAGCCCCCGCGCATCGAGCACCGCGTTGTCGAGGTGGAAGCCGTCCATCGGTACGACCTCGGCAATGACCTTGCTGTCGCGAAGGCGGCGCAGCAGCGCCGCCGCCAGGGCCGACTTGCCCGAGGCCGGCGCCGCCGCCAGCGCCACCAGGATCCGGGGCCGATCGGCGAGGAGGGCCGTCGATCGTTCCGCGAGGGCGGTCACCTGGGCCGATATGTCGAGCACGGACTATCCTTGGGGAGGTTGCCTGTCAGGCGGTCTCGAACTCCGCATCCGGGACTCGCGCCCCTGTCATGTACGCGACTGCGTCCGACATGGAATGATTCTTCGGCCGGATGACGCACAGACGCTTGCCCAAGCGGTGGACGTGGATCCTGTCCGCGACCTCAAAGACGTGGGGCATGTTGTGGGAGATCAGGATGATCGGGATGCCGCGCGACCTCACGTCGAGGATCAGCTCCAGCACGCGCCGGGACTCCTTGACGCCGAGCGCCGCCGTCGGCTCATCGAGGATGATGACCTTGGACCCGAAGGCCGCCGCGCGCGCCACAGCCACGCCCTGCCGCTGCCCGCCCGACAGCGTCTCCACCGCTTGGTTGATGTTCTGGATGGTCATCAGCCCAAGCTCGTTGAGCTTCTCGCGGGCGAACTTCTCCATCCGGGGACGGTCGAGCTTGCGGAAGACCGAGCCCATGATCCCGGGCTTCAGGATCTCACGCCCCATGAACATGTTGTCGGCGATGGACAGGGCAGGGGACATGGCGAGCGTCTGGTAGACGGTCTCGATCCCCGCCTGCCGCGCCTCGTTGGGGTTGCGGAACTGGATCTTCTGGCCGTCGAGGAAGATCTCCCCCTCGTCCGGCACGACGGCGCCGGACACCGCCTTGATCAGGGTGGATTTGCCCGCGCCGTTGTCGCCGATCACGGCCAGGATCTCGCCCGGGTAGAGGTCGAAGTCGCAGTTGTCGAGCGCCACGACCTTGCCGTAGCGCTTGGTGAGCCCACGGCCCATGAGGATGGGGGTCTGCGTCATCAGGCGGAAACCTTTCTGATCCACTGGTCGATGGCCACGGCCACGATGATGAGAAGGCCGATGAGGAGATAGGTCCACTGCGCGTTGGCCCCCATCATCCGCAGGCCCAGCGAGAACACGCCCACGATCAGCGCGCCGAACAGCGCCCCCATCACCGACCCGCGTCCCCCGAAGAGCGAGATGCCCCCGATCACCGCGGCGGTGATGGCCTCCAGGTTGGCGTCGGTCCCGATGGTGGGCGACACCGAGCCGTTCCGCCCGATGGAGGCCCAGCCAGCGAAGCCGCAGATCACGCCTGCGACCGTGTAGACGGAGATCAGCGTCCTGCGGGTGTTGACGCCAGCGAGCTGTGCGGCCTCCGGGTCGTCGCCCACGGCGTAGACATGGCGGCCCCAGGCGGTCTGCCGCAGGACATAGGCGACCACGATGGTGAGCAGCAGCATGAAGATCACGCCGACCGGCAGCTTGACCGACCACAGGAAGTCGAGCCAGGCGATGTCGGTCGCGGGCGGGCGACGCCCACCCTCCCACACGATGCCCTGCATCCCTTCGTACCAGCGCACGAACAGTTCGTTCACCTTGACGCCGAAGAACTGGAGGATCGGCGCCTCGGCCGCGACGTCCTGGGACCGGATCGTCTCGTTGGCGGAGAAAAGGTAGTTGGTGGCGAAGTAGATCTGGAGCGTGCCCAGCGTCACGATGAAGGGCGGCAGCCGGACATAGGCCACGAGGAGCCCGTTGATGAAGCCCATCACGCCACCTGCGGCGAGCCCGATCACAACGGCCGCGGGGGCCGGGACGCCGTAGCGGAAGGTGAACTGCCCCATCACGATGGAGGTCAACACCATCATCGCGCCCACGGACAGATCGATGCCCGCGGTCAGGATCACCAGTGTCTGCGCGACGGCCAGGATGCCGACCACCTGCACCTGCTGCAGGATGAGCGTCTGCTGGGACGCCGCGAAGAAGCGGGTGCCGATGAGGACGCTGAAGATCACGATGGACAGGAGGAGCACGATCAGCGGCACCAGCGACGGAGCCGCATGGAGCGCATGCTGGATGCGCCGGATGAGGGTGGTGTCCTCGTGGAACTCGGCAACCGCCTCGGGCTGGCGCTGCTTGACCACGGCTTCGAAGTTGTCGGTGCCGCTCATGGTTCTCCTCCGGGGGACGGGGGTCTGCGCCCCCTCAGATGGCTGGGGCGGACCGAAGCCCGCCCCAGTTCATTCTCAGTCTGCGTCCAGGGCGCCTGTTGGATCAAGCGCCATGGGAAGGCATCAGCCCCAGCAGAGCTCCAGGCCTTCCTCGACCGAGACCGACTCCACGCCCTCGACCGGCGCGCCGGTGACCAGCGCCACGCCGGTGTCGGTGAAGTCCTTGCCCTCGGTGGGCTGGGGCAGGGTGCCGTCGGCGGCGAACTGGGCGATGGCCTCGATGCCAAGGGCGGCCATCTGCAGCGGGTACTGCTGCGAGGTCGCGCCGATCACGCCGTCGGCCACGTTCTGGACGCCGGGGCAGCCGCCGTCGACGGAGACGATCAGCACTTCGTTCTCACGGCCAGCGGCGCGCAGGGCCTCATAGGCGCCAGCGGCGGCGGGCTCGTTGATCGTGTAGACGACGTTCACGTCCGGGGTCGCGGCGAGGATGTTCTCCATCGCGGTGCGGCCGCCTTCCTCGTTGCCGGCGGTCACGTCCTGGCCGACGACGCGGGGGTCGGTCTCGTCGCCCCACTTGGCGATGTCGGCGGTGTCGATGCCGAAGCCTTGGAGGAAGCCCTGGTTGCGGAGCACGTCCACGGTGGGCTGGTTCACGCCGAGGTTCAGCATGGCGATCTTGGCGTTGGCGACGCCTTCCTCGCCCAGCGTGGAGGCGGCCCACTGGCCGATGAGGAGGCCGGCCTGGAAGTTGTCGGTGGCGAAGGTCGCGTCGGCGGCGTCGATCGGCGTCAGCGGCGTGTCGAGCGCGATCACGAGGAGGCCCGCGTCACGGGCGGCCTGGACCTGGTCCACGATGGCGGCGGTGTCCGACGCGGCGATCAGGATGCCCGAGGCGCCGTTGGCGATGCAGGTCTCCACGGCCTGGACCTGGGATTCGTGGTCGCCGTCCACGGTGCCGGCGTAGGAGTTCAGCGTGATGCCGAGCTCGGCGGCCTTGGCCTCGGCGCCTTCGCGCATCTTCACGAAGAACGGGTTGGTGTCGGTCTTGGTGATGAGGCAGGCGGAAATCGCGTCCTGCGCGCTGGCGGTTCCGGCCATCACGACAAGGGCCAGCGCGGAGCCGGCGAGAAGCTTCTTCATTGGTTGTCCTCCCAGACGTTCGGCGCGGGCCCTTTGGCCGGCGCCCCTCCCCCGCTATTGAAGCGGCGGGAACGCGGACAGGAAAACCCGATCCCTCGCGCGCCGTCAATAATTAAATCACCTTGACTTATGAACGATGCTGGCCACTTTCTGCGGCTGGGGAGGACACGCGATGGAGTCGGGCACCATCCGCAGCCTGGGCATTGGCGTGAACCAGCAGGGGCTGCGCGATCACAACGAACGGCTGATCCTGTCCACGCTCCAGCGTCATGGGCCGCTGCCGGGCAGCGACCTCGCACGCGCTGCGGGGCTGTCGGCGCAGACCGTGTCGGTGATCCTGCGGGGGCTGGAAAGCGCCGGTCTGATCCGGCGGGGGGAGCCGCAGCGCGGGCGCGTGGGCAAGCCCCGCGTTCCCATGAGCCTCGACCCGGAAGGCGCCTTTTCCGTGGGCCTCAAGATCGGGCGGCGCAGCGCGGACCTCGTGCTCGCCGATATTGCGGGCGGGGTGCGGCGGCAGCTTCACACGACTTATCGCTGGCCCGTCCCCGCCGATGTGTTCCGCTTCCTGCGGGAGGGGCTTGCCGCCTTCGGTCGGGACATGACGCCGGACGCCATGGCCCGCATCGCCGGGATCGGCATCGCCAAACCCTACGAGATCTGGGACTGGCACGAGGCCATCGGCGCACCTGAAGGCGCGCTCGATGTCTGGCGGGACGTGGACTACGCGGCCGAGGTGGGGCGGTTCTCGGACCTGCCGGTGCATCTGGACAACGACGGCACCGCCGCCTGCCGGGCCGAGCACATCTATGGCCGGGGGCGGGAGTTCCGCGATTTCGCCTATTTCTTCGTGGGCTCCTTCATCGGCGGCGGAATTGTCCTGAACCATTCCGTCTTCGAAGGCGCCTGTGGGAACGCGGGGGCCTTTGGCTCTCTCCTCGTGCGCGGGCCCGAGGGGTCGGACCGGCAGCTCATCGACACCGCTTCGCTGTTCCTGCTGGAGGAGGCGCTCGTTCGTGCCGATCTGCCTACTGACAGGCTCTGGACGCAGCCGCAGGATTGGAGCGGCTTGGCCCAGGCGCTCGATCCCTGGATCGAGGCGACGGCCGGGCAGCTTGCCCGCGCCGCGATCTCGGTCTGCGCGGTGATCGACTTCGAGGCGGTGCTGATCGACGGGGCCTTTCCCCCGGACGTGCGCGCGCGCCTCGTGGAGGGCATCCGGCGGGAGGTCGGGCGGCTCGACCGGCGGGGACTGTCCCCCGTCCGCATCGAGGAGGGCCGCGTCGGCGGCAACGCCCGGGCGCTTGGGGCCGCGACGGCGCCGATCCTGGCACGGTATCTCCTCAACACCCATGGCGGAGCCGCAGCGGCCTGAGGGAACAGGGCCGGAGCGCTGTCGTTGAGCCCCCGAGGGAGCCGCGCCACGACGCCTCCGGCTCCGCTCCGAGAGGGGGAGCCGCTGACATGGCCGAGCACGCCGTCCTGACCGCCCATGACGCCGCCGAGGTCCGCATGGATCAGGCATGGGGCAGCTACACGCCGGAGGATCACGCCGTCTGGGGCACGCTGTTCGACCGGCAGCTCCGCACCCTGAAGGGGCAGGTCTGCCAGGAATACCTCGATGGGCTTTCGGCGTTGGGGATCGGGGCCGAGGGGGTGCCGGAGTTCGACCGGATGAACGCCCGCCTGCGCCGCCTGACCGGGTGGGAGGTGGTTGCGGTGCCGGGCCTGATCCCCTCGCGCCCCTTCTTCCAGATGCTCGCCAACCGCCAGTTCCCGGCCGGCACCTTCATCCGCACGCAGGAGCAGTTGGACTACCTGGAGGAGCCGGACATCTTCCACGACGTGTTCGGCCATGTGCCGCTGCTCACGGATCCGGCCTATGCCGACTACATGGCCGAATACGGCCGGATCGGGCTGGAGGCGGTGGAGCGCAAGGGCGTCAAGTTCCTCGCCCGGCTCAACTGGTACACGATCGAGTTCGGCCTGATCCGCAAGCCCGAGAGCGTGCAGGTCTATGGGGCGGGCATCTGCTCCTCTTTTGGGGAGGCGCGGTATGTCGTTGAGGACCCCTCGGCGCACTGGCTGGGCTTCGATCTGGAGAGGGTGCTGCGGAGGGGATACTACATCGACGACTTCCAGGCGTCGTACTTCGTGATCGACCGGTTCGAGGACCTGTTCGACGTGCTCCAGGGGCGGGACTGGCCCGCGCTTTATGACCGGATGCGTGAGGCGCCCCAGCTCAGTCCGTTCGAGGTCGCGCCGGAGGACCGGGTCATCCGGCAGGGGACGGGCGACTACTGGCGCGCGTTCCCGCAGACCAAGGCCAAGCTCAAGTAGGGAGCATCCGCCCGGCCTCGTTGCGGGCGAAGGGCTTGAGCGTTTCGCCATGCTCAGAGAGCCAGGCGCGGACACGGTCGGGGTCCTTCTTGGACAGGTCGCGGAGCCACCAGGCCACGGCCTTCTGGATGAACCAGTCGGGATCGGTGGCAAGCGTCTCGCACCAGCCCAGGACGCGTTCGCGCACCGCGAGGTCCGCGGGCTTGGGGAAGCGGTCCTTGGTCCATGGCAACGTCATCACCAGCGCCGCGCGGCGGGTCCACATATGCTCCGACGTGACCCAGGTTTCCACCTCATCGAGGCGGCGAGGGGCGGCGACCAAGCGGCGTTCCCCGGCCTTGGAGGCGTGGTCGGCGATGGCCCAGGCGTCGAAGGTCGGGACCCAGGAGGCGATCAGGCGCCAGACGGGCTCGTCGTCCGGGCGGACGCGGGCCTGGGTGAGGAGCTTGGCGCCAGCGACACGCCCCTCGTGCACGTCGCTGTCCCAGAGGGCGGAGGCGAGGGCGAGGCGGTCGTCGAGCGACTCCGCCCCCGCGCGCCAGTCGTCAACCAGCGCCTCGATCTGCGGGACGGGGACCCCGAGGTAGCGGCGCGGGGCCTTGTGGTAAGCGGCCATCTCCTCGGCTCGGGTAGGGTCGGAGAGGGCCTCCAGGGCGGCGAGCGCCTCGGCGCCGGTCAAGCGGGCAGTCCCGTGGGGAAGCCGTCGATGCTTTGGCGATTCTTCTGCTGCCAGTAGGCGGCCACGCCTTCGGGCCCCCGGTCCTCGGCCCACTTTTCCAGCGTGTCGCGTTCCGCCCGGAAGTCCATGAAGGGGACCGCGTAGCCACAGGAGGTCTGCACGAGATCCACCGTCATGTCGAAAACCTGCCGCGCCCCGGGCTCCGGCGGGAAGAGGCCGTTGAGGTCGTCCCAGCCGGGCTCCCCGTGATGGGTCACGGTGGCGGTGCCGTAGGCGCGCAGGATGAGCGGGCGCGTCGTGAAGGAGCACCACATGACGGTCATGCGGTTGGCGCGGAGGAGGTGCGCCGCCGTCTCGTTGCCGCTGCCCGTCAGGTTGCGCCAGGCGAGGCGGTTGGGCCCGAGGACGCGGAGCGAGTCGCGGCCCTTGGGTGACAGGTTCACCTGCCCGTCCGGCGCGGCGGTGGCGACGAAAAAGATGTGCTGCTGGGCGATGAAGCTTTCATGCGCGGCATCGAAGCTGGGGAACTGCTTGGCCATTCACTCCACCGTGACGGATTTGGCGAGGTTGCGGGGCTGGTCCACGTCCGTCCCCTTGGCGATGGCCGTGTGTTAGGCGAGGAGCTGCGCGGGGACGGCGTAAAGGATGGGCGCCCAGAGCGGGGCCACGTCCGGCATCACCAGGGTTTCCCACACGCCCTGACCCGCCGCCTTGGCGCCCTCACGGTCGGTGATGAGGAGGACCTGTCCGCCGCGGGCCATGACTTCCTGCATGTTGGAGACGGTCTTGTCGAAAAGCTCGTCATGGGGGGCCATGACGATGACAGGGACGGCCTTGTCGACGAGCGCGATGGGGCCGTGCTTGAGTTCGCCCGAGGCATAGGCTTCGGCGTGGATGTAGCTGATCTCCTTCAGCTTCAGCGCGCCTTCGAGGGCCAGGGGATACATCCGGCCGCGCCCGAGGAAGAGGATGTCGCGCGCCTCGGCCAGTTGCTGGGCGATGCGGGCGGCGGGCTCGCCGATCCCGAGGGAGTGGTTCACGAGGCCGGGGAGCTGGCGCAGGGCGTCGAGCGCCCCGGCATGTGCGGCTGCGTCGAGGCGGCCCCTCTGGCGCGCGGCCTCCAGCGCGAGAAGGCCCAGGACGAGGAGCTGGCAGGAGAAGGCCTTGGTCGAGGCGACGCCGATCTCCGGCCCCGCGAGGATGGGGAGGGCGAGGTCGGATTCCCGCGCGATGGAGCTTTCGGCCACGTTGACGACGGAGACGATCCGGTCGGCCTTGCCCTGGCAGTAGCGGAGCGCGGCGAGGGTGTCGGCGGTCTCGCCGGACTGGCTCACGAAGAGGGCGGTGGTGCGGGGCGGGATCGGGGGCTCGCGGTAGCGGAACTCCGAGGCGACATCCACGTCCACGGGGAGGCCCGCGATCTGCTCGAACCAGTATTTCGCGACGAGGCAGGCGTAGGAAGCGGTGCCGCAGGCCACCATCGTCAGGCGGTCCATCGTGGCGAAGTCGAGGCCGGGAGAGGGGAGCCGGAAGGTGCCGTCCCCTGACAGGTAATGGTCGAGCGCGGAGGTGAGCCGGGTGGGCTGCTCGGCGATCTCCTTGGCCATGAAGTGGCGGTAGCCGCCCTTGTCCACCTGGGTCGCGTCGATCTGGATTCGCCGAGCGGGGCGGTTGGCAAGGCGGCCCTCGATGTCGTGGATCTGGGCGCCCGCGCGGGTCACGCTGGCCCAGTCGCCTTCCTCTAGATAGGTGATCCGGTCGGTGAGGGGCGCCAGGGCGATGGCGTCGGAGCCGACGAACATTTCCCCGTCGCCGTGGCCGATGGCGAGGGGGGAGCCCTTGCGGGCCGCGATCATCAGGTCGTCCTCGCCCTCGAAGAGGAAGAGGAGGGCGTAGGCGCCGTGGAGGCGGGCCAGGGTCTTTTCCGCCGCCTCCTGCGGCGTGGCGCCTTGGGACAGGTAGTAATTGGCGAGGATGGCGACCGTTTCTGTGTCGGTGTCGGACTCCTGCACGAGGCCCTGGGCGGCCAGCTCCTCGCGCAGTTCGCGGAAGTTCTCGATGATGCCGTTGTGGACGACCGAGACGCGCCCCGCGCGGTGGGGGTGGGCGTTGCGGACCGAGGGCGCGCCGTGGGTGGCCCAGCGGGTGTGGCCAATTCCGGCGCGGCCGGGGAGCGGTTCGTGGACCAGAAGGTCGCTCAGGTTGATGAGCTTGCCCATGGCGCGGCGGCGGTCGAGGCGGCCGTCGTTCACCGTGGCGATCCCGGCGCTGTCGTAGCCGCGATACTCGAGGCGCTTGAGGGATTCGAGGATCAGGGGGGCGACCTCGTGGGTTCCCAGGATTCCGACGATGCCGCACATGGTCTCAGGCTCCCGACTTGGCGGCCTTCAGGGCGCGCAGCTTCTGGAAGAACTTGGTGGCGAAGCCGGGCTTCACCTCCTGCCGGGCGCGGGCGAGGGCGAGGGCGCCCGCGGGCACGTCCTGCGTGATGACCGATCCGGTGGCGGTCATGGCGCCGTCGCCGACCGTGACGGGGGCCACGAGCATCGTGTCCGAGCCGATGAAGGCGTCGCGGCCGATGACCGTACGGTGCTTGAAGACGCCGTCGTAGTTGCAGGTGATGGTTCCCGCGCCGATGTTGGTCCGCTCTCCGACCTCGGCGTCGCCGATGTAGCTCAGGTGGTTGACCTTCGCCCCTTCGGCGATGGTGGCGGCCTTGATCTCCACGAAGTTGCCGACATGGACGTCCTCCGAAAGCTCCGCGCCGGGGCGGAGGCGGGCGAAGGGGCCGACGGTGGCGCCGCGGCTGACGTGGCAGCCCTCCAGATGGGAGAAGGCGCGGATGCGGGCGTCGGATTCGACCGTGACGCCGGGGCCGAAGACGACGTAGGGCTCGATGATCGTGTCGCGGCCAACATAGGTGTCGAAGGCGAACTGGACGGTGTCGGGGGCGGAGAGGGAAACGCCGTCGTCGAGGGCCTGGGCGCGGGCGCGGGCCTGGAAGGCCTGTTCCGCCGCCATCAACTCCTGCCGGGAGTTGATGCCCAGCGTTTCGCTCTCGTCGCAGCGGACGACGGTGGAGGTCATGCCGCGGCGGGCGGCGAGTTCCACGATGTCGGTGAGGTAGTATTCGCCGGCGGCGTTGTCGGCCCGCACCTCGCGCAGGAGGTCGAAGAGGAAGGTGCCCTCGGCGCAGACGACGCCGGAGTTGCACAAGGTGATGGCGCGGGTGGAGGCGTCCGCGTCCTTCCATTCGACGATCTTCTGGAGGCGGTTGCCGTCGGTCACGAGGCGGCCGTAGCGGGCGTCGGGGGTCGCGGTCTCGAAGCCCAGGATCACGATGTCGGCGTTTGCGCGGGCCTCCAGCATCCGTTCCAGGGTTTCGGGGGTGACGAAGGGGGTGTCGCCGTAAAGGACGAGGACGTCGCCGTCGTGGTCGGCGAAGTGGTCGCGGGCCTGGAGGACGGCGTGGGCGGTGCCGAGGCGTTCGGCCTGGAGTACGGTCGAGACCTCCGGGTCGAAGGCGCGGGCGGCTTTCTGAACGGCTTCGGCACCGACGCCGGTGACGATCACGGTGCGCGCCGGGCCCAGGGCTGAGGCGGCGCGCATCGCGTGATGCAGGAGGGGCGCGCCCGCGAGTTCGTGCAGGACCTTGGGGCGGTCGGAGTTCATGCGCGTTCCGGCGCCCGCCGCGAGGATGACGACGCCGATGCCCTCTGTCCCGACCATGGTCCGCTCCTGCCCGTTCTGGTTGCGGGACC
>CADCUU010000455.1 GCA_902805995.1 uncultured Rubellimicrobium sp. | reverse complement strand
ATTGGGCGCGGAGGGGGTCCGCCGCGCCCGTGTTCAGGTGTCTGGCCTTACTCGGCGATGTCGACCGTGTCGAACTGGTGCGAGCCGAGCGGGCTCATCACATAGCCCTGCACATCGTTCGACATCGGCATGAAGACCGTCGAATGCGCGATGGTGGCCCAGGGCGCCTCTTCCTTGAAGATCGCCTGCGCCTGCCGGTAAAGCTCCGCGCGCTCCTCCTGGTCCGAGGTGGCCTTGGCCTGGTTGATGAGGTCCGAGAACTCCTCGTTGCACCACTGCGCCCGGTTGGCCTCACCGACGCCCGTGCAGCTCAGCAGCACGCCCAGGAAGTTGTCCGGGTCGCCGTTGTCGCCGGTCCAGCCCAGGATCACCGCGCCGTCGCGGTCCTCGGCCGAGGAGCGCTCCAGATACTCGCCCCACTCGTAGGAGACGATCTCCACGTCGACGCCGACTGCCGCGAAATCTTCCTGGATCAGCTCGGCCGTGCGCCGGGCGTTCGGCATGTAAGGCCGCTGCACCGGCATGGCCCAGACCTTCATGGACAGGTCGGTGACACCGGCCTCTTCCAGCATCTGGCGCGCCGCCTCGGGGTCGTAGGCGTCGTCCTGGGTTTCCTCGCTGTAGCTCCACATCGTCGGCGGGATCGGGTTCTTGGCCGCCTCGCCCGTGCCCTGGAACACCGCGTCGATGATCGCCTGCTTGTTCATCGCCATGTTGAGGGCGCGGCGAACCTGCGGGTTGTCGAAGGGAGCCATCTGCGTGTTGTAGGCCAGATAGGCCACGTTCAGGCCCGGCTGCTCCATCAGCGTCAGGTTCTCGTCGGCGCGGATCGCCTCGATGTCGGCGGGCGCGGGATAGGGCATGATGTGGCATTCGCCCGCCTGCAGCTTCTGCAGACGCACGGCCGGGTCGGTCGTGATGGCGAAGACGAGGTCGTCGACCGGCGGCTTGCCGTTCCAGTACTCGGCGTTGGCGGCATAGCGGATGACCGCGTCCTGCTGGTAGGCCACCAGCTGGAACGGCCCGGTGCCGACGGGCTGCTGGTTCAGGTCGGACATACGGCCGTCCGCCTCGAGCTGGTCGGCGTATTCCTTGGACATGATGGACGCGAAGTCCATGGCGAGGTTCGCCACGAACGGGGCCTCGGGCCGGGTCAGGTTGAAGCGGACCGTGAGGTCGTCCACCTTCTCGATGCTCTCGATGAGAGAGCCCATGTCCATCGAGTTGAAGTACTCGTAGCTGATCCCGGCGGTGTACTGGTTCCAGGGGTTCGCCGCGTCGCGCTGCCGCTCGAACGAGAAGATCACGTCATCGGCGTTCAGCTCGCGGGTGGGGGTGAACCATTCCGTCGTGTGGAACTTGACGCCCGGGCGAAGGCGGAAGGTGTACTGGAGCCCGTCCTCGCTGACCTCCCAGCTTTCGGCCAAGCCGGGGATCACGTTGGTGGTGCCCTTCTCGAACTCCACCAGGCGGTTGAAGATCGGGCGCGAGGAGGCGTCGAACGTGGTGCCCGCGGTATAGGGCGCCGGATCGAACCCTTCGGGCGACCCTTCGGAGCAGTAGACCAGGGTCTTGGCCTGCGCCCCTGCGCCAACAAGGCAGACTGCCGCGGTCATCAGCAGCTTCGAGTATCCTGTCATGTCGAACTTCCTTTGAGCCGGATAACGAACTGCGCGCATTCAAGGCGCTGCTCTTGAGGTTGGCAATCGCTCTTTGCGGGCAGTCCCGCCGAAAGCCGCTCGAACCCCCAGGAACCTAGCGTCATATTCTCGCCATGGAACCGGAACCTTTCCGCCGGATTCCGCGCCGACGCGGCTCAGGTCCCGACGCGGTCGGCCGTCAGCAACGTCGCCATCGCAGGCAACGTCAGCTCCGAGGCGACGCGGTCCACCCGCTCCGGGGTGTAGTGCCGCTCGGCGTCGAGGAGGTTGACCGTCGCCACGAGCTCGCCCGCCCGAAGCACCGGCAGGTTGACGACCGAGCCGCAACCGAGGGACCCGATGAGCTGATGATCCGGAAACACCTTGGCGATATCCGCGAGGGTGTTGGCCACGAACATCTCGTGCCGGCCATGGACGACCTCGAACCAGGCGTTCATCTCGATGGGCTTGGTGCCGGTGGCGGGATAGCTGTCCGGGTCGCTCGTATAGGCGCGGCGGGCGAGCCCGGCCGTCATGTCCACCGTCATCACGGTAAAGAGCTTCGCCCCGACAACGGCCTGC
>CADCUU010000454.1 GCA_902805995.1 uncultured Rubellimicrobium sp. | reverse complement strand
GGTTTGAGATCCTCGTGCGCCATCTCGACGATGCGCAGGCCGGTGCGGTAGGCCATCTGCCCCCGCTCGCGGTAGGGCGCGGGGATGGCGCCGCAGCCGGTGAGCGACATCCCCATGGCCTCGGCGAGCGAGTTCATGGTGAGCGCCGTTCCCATGGTGTTGCAGTGACCCAGCGAGGGTGCACTGTCGAGCGCGCGTCGATAGAACTCCTCCTCGTCGATCCGTCCTGCGGCAAGGTCGCGCCGGCTTTGCCAGATGACAGTGCCCGAGCCCACGAGCTTTCCGTCATGCCAGCCGTCGAGCATTGGCCCGCCCGAAAGCACGATGGCCGAAATGTTCACCGTCACAGCTGCCATCAGGCACAGGCGGGAGTGCTCTTATCGCAGCCGGTGGTCAGCACCACCGCATCGAGAGGATAGCCGTGCAAGACTTCCACCAAGCCCAGATAGGCGAGGTTCCGATCAAGGGCTGCCGTCGGGCGCTTGCAGTTCTCGAATGTGGGGTGGACAGGGAACTCGATGGGAATGCCGCCTGCATCCCGGATGCCGTCCCGAACGCGCCGGGCGAGTCCCACATGCACAAGGTTGCAGGGGTTGATGTCCGATCCCGTCTGCGCGATCCCGATGATCGGCCGACCCGAGCGCAACTCCTCGGGCGTGATGCCAGAGTTCATCCACCGCTCGAGATACAGCGCCGTCAGGTCGATGTGGTCAGGATTGTCGAACCAGTCGCGCGAGCGGAAGCGGCGCATCAGCATACTCTCAGAACATCGTTGTCGAAGGGAGGCTATCGGGGTGTCTGAAGCTTCTCAAGGGCGGCGCGGGTTCAACGCTCGCATGTAGCCAAGTGGCCGAAGGGCCAGCGCCAATGAGACTAGGACCGGCACCCGGGTCAGGTCGCTTTTGGCGCCCAAGCCTGTGGTTCTGACCACCTTGGCGGTGGCCAGTGAAACCGCCTAAATCGCCAAGTCGCTAGCGCTACTCGCACGCGGAGAGAGCTGCCGCCCAACCACGCCCGCCTGAGCTAAGAAAGAACTTAGAGCCGCGGCAAAACCCGTAGCGGTCGAGACCCGCGAGGGAAGGTTCCAAAAACGGGCCACCCGACCTCAAAGCGGCTTCCTGAACCACTTCGCCAAAAGCCCCATGACCCCTTCCCGGAACAGAAGCACGCTGAGGACGAATATCACGCCTTGGATTACCGTCACCCAGGCCCCCAACGTTGCGAGGTAGTTCTGCATCGTCACAATGATTGCCGCCCCGACGAGCGGCCCGAAGATCGTTCCCATTCCCCCCAGGAGTGTCATCAACACCACTTCCCCCGACATCGTCCAATGCACATCGGTTAGGGTCGCGAGCTGGAAGACTTGGCTCTTGGTGGCTCCGGCTAGCCCTGCCAGCGTGGCTGAAAGAGTGAAGACGATCAGCTTGTAGCGATTTACCCGGTATCCCAGCGACATCGCCCTCGGCTCGTTCTCGCGGATAGCCTTGAGCACCTGGCCGAAGGGGGAATGCACGATACGGTGGATGAGAAGGATGCCGCCGAAGGTGATGACCAGAACGAAGAAGTAAAGCGAGGTGTTGGACTGCAGCGGAATAAGCCCGAACAGATCATTGCGAGGCACCGACTGAATTCCGTCCTCTCCACCCGTGAACTCAAGCTGCAGAGCGGCGAAATAGGCCATCTGTGCAAAGGCTAGCGTCACCATTGCGAAGTAGATCCCCTGTCGGCGGATCGCGAGCGAGCCAATCACCAGGCCTAAGAGAGCGGCAGCGGCAGTCCCCGTGAGGACCGCCAACTCGGGTGTCAGGCCCCAGATCTTGGCGGCATGAGCAGTCACGTAGCTCGCCGAGCCGAAATACGCGGCGTGCCCAAAGGACAGGAGCCCCCCATATCCAAGGAGTAGGTTGAAGGCGCTGGCAAAGAGCGCAAAGCACATCACCTTCATCACCAGCACGGGATAGACGAACCATGGCAGAACGATCAGCAGCAGCAGAAGCCCCGCGAAGATGGCCTTGTGATGCGCGGGCATGCCGGCAGTAGCATGCGGCCGCGCGACCGAGGGTCTGGCATCGTCGAACGTCGTCATTATGTCCGCCTTCCGAACAGGCCCTCGGGTTTGATCATGAGTACGATGGCCATGATCACGAAGATCACAACAGCCGAGCCGGCCGGGTAGAACACGCGGGTGAGACCCTCGATCAGCCCGAGCCCGAAGCCTGTCAGAACCGCTCCCATGATCGACCCCATGCCGCCGATCACGACCACGGCGAAGACGACGATGATGAGATCCGCCCCCATGTTCGGGTTGACGGAATAGATTGGCGCGGCGAGCACGCCGGCGAAGCCCGCCAGGCCCACACCGAAGGCGTAGGTCAGCGTAATCATGCGCGGCACGTTGATGCCGAACGCGCCGACCAGTGTCGGGTTTTCGGTCGCGGCGCGAAGATAGGCACCAAGGGGAGTCTTCTCGATCATGAACCAGGTGGCCAAGCAGACCACCACTGACGCGACGATGACCCAGGCGCGATAATTCGGCAGGAACATGAAGCCGAGGTTCTGGCCTCCCTCCAGCGCCGCTGGAATCTGGTAGGGGAGTCCAGAGGTGCCGTAGTAGTTGCGAAACAGCCCCTGGATAATCAGCGCGACGCCAAAGGTGAGGAGCAGCCCATAAAGGTGGTCTAGGTGGTAGAGCCGCGACAGCGCCAATTTCTCGAGGACGACCCCAGTCGCGCCAACGACAACGGGGACTAAAATCAGGGCATACCAGTAGTTGATGCCGAGATACTCGAGCAGCATCCAAGCCACAAAGGCGCCCATCATGTATTGGGCGCCGTGGGTGAAGTTGATGATGTTAAGCAACCCGAAGATGACCGCGAGGCCAAGCGAAAGGACTGCGTAGAAGGACCCGTTGATCAGGCCCAGCAACAATTGCCCCATTAGCACCTGCGGGGGTATGCCCAGAAGTTCCAGCATTCCTGCGCCTAATCCTGCTCAAGGTGCGTGGTGAGCGCGGGCGCGCGTAGTCGCGCGCCCGCGGCGATACAGTCAGCCGGCGTTCTCGACAAAGCTGCAGCCGCCGCCCTCCATGGGCAGGAAGGCCTCCTCAGCGGGGATCGTCGCCAGCAGATTGTAGAGATCCCACTCGCCCGTGGACTCTTCAGGGGTCTTCACCTCGAAGAGGTACATATCGTGAATAGCACGGCCATCCTCGCGGACATAGCCCTCGCCGAAGAGCGGGTCGTCGAACGGGTTAGCTTTCATATGGGCGACGACAGCTTCGGCTTCGGTACCGCCAACGGCCTCGACGGCACGCAAGTAGTGCATCAGGCCGGAATAGACACCGGCATGAACCATTGTGGGCTTGCTGCCATGCCGCTCTTCGAAGCGGGCAGACCATTCGCGAGTCTCGTCGTTGAGGTCCCAGTAAAACGCCTCGGTGAGCACGAGGCCCTGCGCAGTTTGGGCACCCAGCGCGTGGACGTCAGTCACGAACATCAGCAGCGCGGCGAGTTGCTGGCCGGCCTCAGTAATGCCGAACTCGGAGGCTTGCTTGATGGCGTTCACGGTGTCGCCGCCCGCATTGGCGAGGCCGATGACCTTCGCGCCGCTGCCCTGCGCCTGGAGCAGGAACGACGAGAAGTCCGTTGCCGGGAACGGGTGGCGCACAGAGCCCAAGACCTGACCGCCTGCCTCCTGGACCACGCGGGAGGTCTCCTCCTCGAGCGAATGGCCGAAAGCATAGTCGGCGGTGAGGAAGAACCAGCTGTCGCCGCCCGAGGCCGTTACCGCCCCGCCAGTCCCGATGCCCAGTGCGGCAGTGTCATAGGTCCAGTGGATGGTGGTAGGCTGGCAGTTCTCGCGCGTGAGCGCGGTCGACCCGGCACCCGAGTTGATCAGCACACCGCCCATCTCGGCGGTAATGTCGGCCACGGCCAGCGCGGCCGAGGAAGTCGGCACGTCGAGGATCGCGTTCACCCCGTCCTGGTCATACCACTGACGCGCGATGTTCGAGGCCACATCAGGCTTGTTCTGGTGGTCCGCTGAGAGGATCTCGACGTTGATGCCCTTGCCGGCGGCATCAAAGTCCTCGACGGCCATCTGCGCCGCGACGACAGAGCCTTCGCCCGACAGGTCGGCATAAACTCCGGAGCGGTCATTCAGCACCCCGAGCGTTACGTCGATGTCTTGCGCCCACGCAGGGCCGGCCAAGAGAGCGACGGCCGTCGCGGCCCCCCACCCGAATGTCTTGCTCATGGTCTTCCTCCCAGTTGCGGCGTGATTGCGCCTGCTTGCTATCCTAGACGCCCAAGTAGGCGTGAAGCTTGTCGACATTGGCATCCAGCTCGGCGTTGGGGATCATGTCCACCACACGTCCCTGGTCCACCACGTAGTGCCGATCGGCGACTGAGGCTGCGAAACGGAAGTTCTGCTCGACCAGCACGATCGTGAACCCTTCCTGCTTCAGTTGCCGGATCGTGTTCCCGATCTGCTGAACGATCACCGGCGCGAGCCCCTCGGTGGGCTCGTCGAGCAGAAGGAGCCGCGCGCCCGTGCGCAGGATCCGGGCAATGGCGAGCATCTGCTGCTCGCCGCCGGACAGCTTCGTTCCCTGGCTGCGGCGGCGCTCCTTCAGGTTCGGGAAAAGCTCGTGGATGCGCTCGACCGAGAGGCCGCCGTCGCGGATGCGCGGCGGAAGCATCAGGTTCTCCTCCACGGTAAGCGAGGCGAAGATGCCCCGCTCCTCGGGGCAAAGCGCGATGCCCAGGCGCGCGATGTGTCGCGGCTGGAGGTTGATCGTCTCTGTCCCCCCGAACCGGACGGAGCCGCTGCGCTTGGCGAGGATGCCCATGATCGCCAGCAACGTGGAGGTCTTGCCAGCGCCGTTGCGGCCGAGCAGCGTCACCACCTCCCCCGTCCGGACTGTGAGGGAGATGCCATGCAGCACGTGGCTCTCACCGTACCAGCCCTGCAGGTCCCTGACCTCCAATAGCGACTCAGCCGTGGTGCCGTCAGGACGAGCAAGCGTTTGGGCCTTAGCCATGTCCGGCTCCAATGTAGGCGTCTATGACCTCGGGCGAGCGCGAGACAGTGGCGTAGTCGCCCTCGGCCAAGATCTCGCCGCGTGCGAGGACGGTGATCCGGTCGGACAGGTCGGCCACTACTTTGAGATTATGCTCGACCATGAGGATCGTCCGGTTCGCCGCAATCCGGCGGATCAGTGCTGAGATCCGCTGGATATCTTCTTGCCCCATTCCAGCCATTGGTTCATCCAGAAGCAGCATCTGCGGCTCAAGCGCGAGCGTCGTCGCAATCTCCAGCGCTCGCTTGCGGCCGTAGGACAACTCTGCGGCCCGGAGGTGCAGGAAGTCCGACAGTCCGACCTGATCGACGTAGCCCCGAGCGTCGTCGTCATACCGGGAGAGCACCTTTTCCGAGCGCCAGAAGTCGTAGCTGTCGCCGCGCTGACGCTGAAGTGCGAGACGCACGTTTTGCAGGACACTCAGGTCGGGAAACACTGCCGAGATCTGAAACGATCGCACCATCCCTAGGCGCGCGATATCTGCTGGCGACATGCGCGTAATATCACGCCCATCATAGGTGATGCGCCCGGCGGTCGGCTGAAGGAACTTGGTGAGCAGATTGAAGCAGGTCGTCTTGCCTGCGCCATTGGGACCGATCAGAGCGTGAATTGTGCCCCTCTCGACGGTGAGGTCCACGTTGTTGACAGCTACAAATCCTTCGAATTCCTTGCGGAGTCCCCGCGCTTCCAACAGGACCGTCATCGATGTCCGCGAGTGATCATGCAGCCCTTGATCCCGGTACGCATCACGTTCGGCCTCCTGTTGCTTTCCGCATCAGCTGGCAAATTCTAAGCTTTTCAGAAGGCTAGGTAGCCGGTCCGGGCTAGTCAATCAGCCGCAATCCACTCTTACGGAACGTCATTCGTTTCTCCAATGAGCGCGATCACCTCTGGCGGCTCGACAGGGCCGCCATCGGAGGGGTGCTTAACCTCTACTTTGACTTCACCAAGATGTTTGCTGAAGCATTGCTCCGTGGCTGTCGTCGTCAGGCGGGCACCCTTTGCACGCTGGCCCTACTGTCCGCCAGGATCAGGTCTGCCCCCCTCATGGCAATCATCGCGGTCGGGGTGTTTGTGTTGCCCGAGACGATCAGCGGCATGACCGAGGCGTCCACCACACGAAGCCCACCAAGCCCGATAAAGCGGAGGCGAGCATCGACCACGGCCTCGGGCTCGGTTGCGCGACCCATTCGGGCCGTCCCTGTTGGATGAAAGATCGTCGTTCCGATATCTCCTGCGGCCTTGGCCAGGGACTCGTCATCGTCACCGACAGAGGACCCTGGCAGGTACTCTTCGGGATGGAGATGATGCAACGCCGGCTGTCGCATCAGGGTGCGTGTCACCCGGATCGCGTCGGCAGCCACGCGACGATCCTCGGCGGTGCTCAGGTAATTCGGCCGGATTACGGGCGAATGGGTTGGATCGGACGAGGTGACCCGCACCTCACCTCTCGACGTGGGGCGCAGGTTGCAGGCCGCAACGGTGATGGCCGAGAAGCGGTGAAGGGGATCGCCGAACTTATCCAGCGACAGCGGCTGGACGTGGAACTCGAGGTTGGGGCGGTCCTGCCCAGGATCGGATCTAGCGAAAATTCCGAGTTGTGACGGCGCCATCGTCAAGGGCCCACGCCGGCGAACAGCGTAGTTGAGACCCATAAGCGCTTTGTGGGCGAGGGAGTGGTAGGTGTCGTTGAGCGTGCGCGCGCCTTGGATCTTGTAGATCGCCCGCTGCTGCAGGTGGTCTTGGAGGTTGCGGCCCACGCCGGGCCGGTCCAGGAAGCAATCGATACCGGCCTGCTTCAGCCACTCGCCCGGGCCGACGCCCGAGCGGTGCAGGATCTGCACCGAGCCGATCGCGCCGGCGCTGAGGATGACCTCGCCACGGGCTTCCGCCACCTGTTCGGTCCCATCCGCCCGGCGGAAGCGCACCCCGGCGACGCGCCCCTCTCGTATCACCAGACGGTCAGCCAGTACGTTCGTCTCAAGGCGTAGGTTGGCGCGATGGAGCACCGGCTTCAGGAAGCCGCGAGCCGAGGACCAGCGGCGGCCGCGCTTCTGGTTGACATGGAAGTAACCCGATCCGTCATTCTGGCCGGTGTTGAAGTCGTCGACCTTCGGGATGCCCATCTGAGCCGCGGCGTCGCGAACCGCGTCGAGCACCGGCCAGGACACCCGAGGGGCCTCTACACGGAAGCCACCGCCCACGCCGTGATGCGGCCCCTGGCCCAGGAAGTGGTCCTCAACCTGCCGGAACACCGGGAGGACGTCGCTCCAGCCCCAACCTGGGAGGCCTAGGTTACGCCAAGCGTCGTAGTCGGCGGCCTGACCGCGCATCGCGATCATCGCATTGATGGCGGAGCACCCGCCGATCACCTTGCCGCGCGGGTACGAGAGGCTGCGGCCGTTCAGGCCGGGTTCTTCCTCGGTGCGGAACATCCAATCAGCGCGAGGGTTGCCGATGGCGAACAAGTACCCGACGGGCACGTGAAACCAGATCCAATTGTCGCGACCTCCAGCCTCAAGCAGCAAGACACGGTTTGCCGGGTTCTCGGAGAGTCGATTGGCCAAGATGCATCCGGCGGTCCCGGCACCCACGACGATGTAGTCGTATACTTTCTGCAACGCATATCCTCCCGTCATGTAGAGAAAGCGCTTCTCCAGTCTTTCGTCGGGCCGCTTATACGATCAGTTAATTGGCAGGCTGGTGTTGTCATGCCCAGCACTACTTCGGCAGATCTACGACACCGTCCGCCCGCATGCCTCCTCGGGATACAGGCCGCCTGCTCCGGAGGTTCTCATTCCAGCCCTCGTCGCCTGGCCGGCTGCGCCATCTCAAACTGCTCCGCCGGCCAGGCTCCCGGTGGTGCCACGACCCAGATCGCACTAACATTCACCTGGGCCACCCAATGGGGGCTGATCAAGCGGCTGCAGGTGGCGCAGGACGGCGTCGGGCAGGACGCGTGGATGCAGGGCCAAGGCTTCGGAGCAAGCTCGGGGGGCGCAAGTGCGCCCCAAGGAACAGCATGACGCAATGGCCGCACGAAAGGACAGGACATGCTGCTGGGCTGCATCGGGGATGATTTCACCGGTTCGTCGGATCTGGGGAACACGCTGGTCAAGGCGGGGATGCGGACGGTCCAGTATTGCGGCGTGCCGCATGGGGACGCCTCGCCCGACGTCGAGGCCGGGATCGTTGCGCTCAAGTCCCGCTCCCTGCCACGTGAGGAGGCCGTGCGAGTGTCGCTGGATGCGTTAGGCTGGCTTCGCGCGCAGGGCTGCCGGCAGATCCTGTTCAAGTACTGCTCGACGTTCGACTCCACGCCGGAGGGCAACATCGGGCCCGTGGCCGAGGCCCTTGCCGATGTGCTCGGCGCGGATCGGGTTATCTTCTGTCCGGCTTTTCCAGCCACCGGGCGCACGGTGTTCCAAGGCCACCTCTTCGTCGGCGACCGACTTCTCAACGAAAGCGGGATGGAGGCGCATCCCCTGACGCCGATGACGGACCCGGACCTGCGGCGGTGGCTGGGACGCCAGACCGCCCGACGGATCGGGCACGTCCCAGCCGCGACGGTTTGGGCTGGGGCAGGGGCCATCCGGGCACATCTCGACAGCGAGGCCGCGAGTGGACGTCACTTCGTCGTAGCCGACGCGATCCGCGACGACGATCTGGTGACGCTCGGCCATGCAGCCGAGGGGCTGCCGCTGATCACGGGGGGCTCGGGCATCGCGCTGGGGCTTCCCGCGAACTTTCATCGTCAAGGCCTGTTGTCGGCCAGCCGGGAGCATTGGACTGGACAGGACGGGCCGGCGGCGGCCCTGTCGGGCTCCTGTTCGAAGGCGACGCGGGCCCAAGTCGCGCGACACATCGCGAGGGGCGGTGCCGCGCGCGAGGTCGATCCCGAGGAGGTGCTGTCGGGGAACATCACCGCCCGCGAGGCCGCGGACTGGGCCTTGGCACAAGAAGGGCTGCCGCTGGTCTACTCCTCCGCTGATCCAGCGGCCGTCCAAGCCGTCCAGGCGAGACACGGCCGCGAGGAGGTGGCGCGGCACTTGGAGGCGTTCTTTGCCGAGACAGCGCGGCGGCTGGTCAGCGGCGGCGTTACCCGGCTCATCAGCGCGGGGGGCGAGACCTCGGGTGCGGTCGTCGAGGGGCTTGCTCTCGAGAGCCTTCATATCGGGCCGGAGATCGACCCGGGCGTTCCGGCCCTCCGAGGCCTGCCGGATCTGGTGCTGGCCTTGAAGTCCGGTAACTTCGGAGGTGAGGACTTCTTTGAGAAGGCTGCGCGGCAGCTTCAAGGGAACAGGTCACCGGCATGAGCGACGAAGCCCGTCTGCGCGAACTCATCTGCGAGCTGGCCCGGTCGATGTTCGACCGTGGCCTTACGGCGGGATCGACGGGCAACATCTCGGCCCGGACGCCGGACGGGGGTCTCTTGGTCTCTCCCACCGGCACCAGCTTCGGCCGGCTCGACCCGGCGCGCCTCGCGCGGTTCGATGCGACGAGGCGGCAGGTCGACGGCGACCGGCCGACCAAGGAGATGCCACTCCACGCGGCGTTCTACGAGACACGCGGCTCTACGGGCGCCGTCGTCCACCTCCATTCCTGCCACGCCGTCGCGCTATCGACGCTACCCGAGGCAGACTCGGAGAACTTCCTGCCGCCCATCACCCCTTATGCCATTATGCAGCTCGGCCGCGTGACGCTCCTGCCCTACTTCCGGCCCGGCGATCCGGCGATGGGCGAGGCGGTGCGGGGGCTCGCTGGCAAGCGGTCAGCGGTCATGCTCGCCAATCACGGACCCGTAGTGGCTGGCAAGGATGTAGAGGCGGCCTGCAACGCCATCGAGGAACTGGAGGCGACCGCCCGGTTGACCTTGCTGACGCGGGGGCTCAATCCGCGCCTGCTCAGCGCCGAGCAGGTGCGCGACGTCGTCACTACGTTTGACGTGGACTGGGACGCATGAGGTTCTCGGCAAACCTCGGCTTTCTTTGGCGGGATCGGCGCCTACCCGAGGGGATCCGCGCCGCAAAGGTCGCCGGCTTCGATGCAGTGGAATGCCATTGGCCTTATGACACTGATCCGGCCGAAACCGCCACGGCGCTGCGCGAGACGGGATTGCCGATGCTCGGCCTCAACACGCGCCGCGGTGACCTCAACCGGGGCGAGAACGGCCTCGCCGCCCTGCCGGGACGGGAGATGGAGGCGAGGGCGGCCATCGACGAGGCGTTGGCCTATGCCCGGGCCACAGGCACCGGCGCGGTTCATGTTATGGCAGGGTTCTCGGCTGGCCCGCGCGCCCGGTCGGCCTTCGCCGGAAGCCTCGCCTATGCCTGTGACGAAGCGGCGCCCGATGGCATCACGATCCTGATCGAGCCGCTCAACCACTGGGATGCGCCCGGCTACTTCCTGACCACGACGGGTCAGGCCGCCGACATCATCCGGGAGGTGGGCGCGACCAACCTGCGCCTGATGTTCGACTGCTACCACGTCCAGATCATGGAGGGCGACGTCGCCCGGCGGTTCGAGGCGCTGCGCCCACTCGTCGGGCATATCCAGATCGCTGCGGTTCCGGACCGGGGCGCTCCAGATCATGGCGAATTGGACTACAGCTGGCTGCTGCCGCGCCTTGCGGATCTCGGCTGGTCCCGCCCCGTAGGCGCCGAGTACCAGCCTGCAGGCGAGACGGAAGCCAGCCTGACTTGGCTTGGGAATTTCCGCTAGCGGTCAGAGGAACCCCCTGCGGGGGGAAGTCGGATGAGCGGTATGTGCGTGGTCGGCCTCCTAGCTACTGGAGCGCCGAGAAACGGCTGCGCAGGCTGTCGACCTCGTTGAACGACGAAGCTTGCACGCTTACGGCCCTTGAGGCCGGGCAATCGCCCACAAGGATGTGCCAGAGGGCGAGTATGCCGCAGCCCTCGCTGGCTTCGGTCAGCCGGAGAGTCTTGCCAAGACATTGGCGAACTACGACGTGCGGGCCTCGGAAGGCGCGCTTTTCACCGAAAGCCGCACGTTGTCTCGGCTCAGGGGCCGACCCACCATGCCGCTCTCGCCCTCGGCGGCTGAGGCGCTGGCTCTAGGGCAGGCGTCCGCCCTTAACGGTGTCCAACACTCATCAG
>CADCUU010000453.1 GCA_902805995.1 uncultured Rubellimicrobium sp. | reverse complement strand
CCGGGCGCGGTCGCCTCGGGCGCGAGCGTCAGGAGGACGGGCACGCCCCCCTCCCGCAGGCGCCGGACCACGTCCATGGTCCGCTCGTCCAAGGGACGGATGAAGCGGGCCGCGTGGGTGCCCCGCCGCGTGAGGGAGATGTGCGGCCCCTCGATATGGAGGCCCAGGAGGCCGGCACGTCCCCGGGCCGTGAGGGCGGCCTCGGCGGCGCGGTCCAGCACCTCGGGCGTGTCGGTGATGACGGTGGGCAGCAGCGCCACCGTGCCCAGGGCGCGATGCGCGCTCGCGATGGCCTCCATCCCCGCGACGGTCGGCTCAGCGTTGAGGAGAACCCCTCCACCGCCGTTCACCTGAAGATCGACGAAGCCCGGCGTGAGCAGGCCGGGAACCCGCCGGGCCCCCATGCGCGGGTCGAGTGGGGCGAGGTCCGCGACGCGACTACCCTCGATCAGCAGGGCCATGCCGTCGTGCAGGCGCTCTCCGTCGAAAACCCGGTCGGGCGCGATCCAGGTCATCGGGCAGCCTCGAAGAAATAGGGGGCCAGCGCCTCCTGCACCGAGGCCTGGAGGAGCGCGTCGGCTGCAGGGAGTTGCGAGCGCAATGCCTCGACCCGGTCAAGGACGGCGGGCGTGAAGCCCTGATGGAGGAGCGGGTCGGGCAGGCGCTTGCCGGACAGGACCCCACGCAGGCGGGACAGCGCGGCCTGGGCATCGGGCCGGGGCCAGTAGTAGCGGATACGGTCGGCGTAGGAGACGTGGCGCTGTAGCCGTAGGTCGCCCGCCGCCGCGTCGAGGTGCCGCTGCCAGTGACGCGGATCGGCGAGCATGGCGGATTCCATGGCCTCCGACAGGTCGCGGTCGATCCAGCCCGCGATCTGAGCGAGCCGGTCGAGCGCGTAGATCCCCTCGCGCCAGGCGAAGGTGAGGGCGGGGCCGACTTTCTGGAAGGCGAAGCCCAGCTCCGCGAGGCGGGGAAAGACCTCCGGGTGCTGGTAGTCGGTGGAATGCGCCTCCAGCACCACGCCGTCATGGTGGGCCACGGCCTCTCGCAGGGCGGGATCGCGGGCCAGGGGGAGGTGGTGGATCTCCATCGCGCCGAACTCCACGCCCGGCTGCACCACGAGGGCGCCGATGCGGCCGAGGCCCCGGAAGGCGCTGACATGGGCGTCGAGCGTGGCGCGGGCGGCGTCGGGGCGCGTAGCGGCGATGCCGTGCTCGCCCGCGCGGGCGCCGCCGGGGGGCGGGACCTCGGTGCCGACGACGAAGAGGAGGCGGTCGGCGGGCACGGCCTCTCCGGCGGCGCGGGCCAGGGCGGCGGCGCGGGGGACCGTGAGGTCGTCCGACAACTGGCCGGGCTCTCCGGCGCAACCTTCGGAGCAGTCGAGGTGGAGCTTGGTGAAGCCCGCCTTGGCATAGGCACGGATCATGGCATCGGCCTTGGCCATGGCCTCCGCTGCAGGGAGCGACCGCCACGCCTGGGGGCCGAGATGGTCGCCCCCCAGCACGATCTGGGCGCGGTCGAGGCCCGCCTTTTCGGCGAGCGCGTTGACCTGGGCCACGAAGTCGGCGGGGGATTGGCCGGTGTAGCCGCCCTCCTGATTGACCTGATTGGAGGTCGCCTCGATCACCACGGGGCGGCCGAGGCTCCGGGCGAGACGCAGGGAGGCCTCGATCACCTCGGGATGGGCCGAGCAGACGGACGGGATCGCGGCGCGTTCGCCGGCGCGGTTGCGGGCGATCACGTCGAGGAGGATGTCGGTCATGAGGTCACCTGGGGGAGGCGGGGGCCGGACAGGGCTTGGCTGAGGGTGCTCATGTGGTCCTCGTGACCTTGGAGAGCGTCGCGGGCGCATCGGGGTCGTGGCCGCGGGCGAGGGCCGTCGCGTGCACGACGGGATAGAGGAGGCAGAGGAGGAGCGCTGCCGCGGCGGCGGGGGTGAGGTCGGCGGCATCCACGTCGGAAGGGGCGACGCGGTGAACCTCGGCCCCCCAGTCGCGGAAGCGCGCCTCGGCGATGTCGAGGCTTTCGTGCGTTTCGGGGGCGTCCGTGTCGAGGAGGAGGACGGTCAGCCCCTCGGTCACGAGCTGGAGGGGACCGTGGAGCACCTCGGAGGCGGAATAGGCCTCGGCGTGGAGCGCGCAGCATTCCTTGAGCTTGAGCGCGATCTCCTGCGCGGCGCCGAAGCCGGTGTCGCGGCCGATGACATAAACGCTCTGGGCGCGGGTCAGGGCGGCGG
>CADCUU010000452.1 GCA_902805995.1 uncultured Rubellimicrobium sp. | reverse complement strand
CCTGGTTGCGCAGCTGCGTGGGCCCTGAACCCAAGCAGGCTTGGATCGAACAACGCGGCGTGTTCGCTGGCATCCGTCACGTTGCAGCAGCGGCCCTGGATTGGTAGCAGTTCTGCCGCGTTCTCCTCAAAGCAACATTGACCTCCCGCCCGAGAAGTTGAAGGACGGGATCGAAGCGCCCTGCAGCCGAAGCATCGGCGGCCGGCGCCAGTGAACCTGTCGAGGTGCCTGTGATCCTATCCTGCGCAAGGCTGACTAGTGCAGTCGTGGCGATGTCCGCTCTCCTGATAGGCGATCTCGGGGTCTCCGCCCAACCCATCCATGGCACCCACGAGCCTCGGAGCTATGACGAGGGCCTCATCCCGCGCTTCTCGCTGGAGCTTATCGAGCTTGATGCCCGTGGCACGCTGGGTGTCGCGGTGCTGGACACCGAGAGCGGCAAGCAGAGCACCTGGCGCGGCACCGATCGCTTCCCTCTCAACAGCACGATGAAGTTCCTGCTTTGCGCCGCCGTGCTCATGCGCGTGGACGCGGGAGAGGTAGACCTCGCCCGTCCCCTCCTAGTCGAGGCGGAGGACGTGGTCGCGCATTCACCGGTGCTGGAAACCCGTCTGGGTGGCGAGATGACCGTCGAGGAATTGTGCCACGCCGCCATGACCCAGAGCGACAACGGCGCCGCGAATCTGCTCCTGGAAACGGTCGGCGGGCCGGAGGGGCTCACCACGCTGCTTCGCGAAAGCGGCGACGAGGTCACCCGCGTCGACCGTTGGGAGCCCGGAGTCAACGACGGCCCGCTCGGCGATGAGAGG
The DNA here is from genome assembly GCA_902805995.1 of uncultured Rubellimicrobium sp. Lineage (GTDB taxonomy): Bacteria > Pseudomonadota > Alphaproteobacteria > Rhodobacterales > Rhodobacteraceae > Rubellimicrobium. Next base: position 1,442 of record CADCUU010000452.1, on the reverse strand, counting down.
GACAGCACTACTCCGATGGCGATGCTGGAAAGCCTGGAGCGGTTCCTCCTTGGTCCAGCGCTGAGTGAGGCATCCCGCGAGACGCTGATCGGCTGGATGGTCGCGAACACCACTGGCGACGAGCGGATTCGCGCAGGCGTGCCCCAGGGCTGGCTCGTGGGGGACAGGACAGGCACGGGGCCGGAGGGCTCCACTTCCGACATCGCGGTCCTGTTCCCGCCGGGGCGCCGGCCCGTCCTCATGGTCGTCTACATCTCGGGCTCCAGCCTCGGCGCCGCTGAGGCGAGCGCCCTCCATGCCGAACTTGCGCGCATCGCCACACAGAACGTGACCCTCGACGCCGAAGGGTATTTCGACTGACCGCCGTCGAGGAGCGGCCGCGTCGTCCCTGTCCGCCTTGGCGCCGGTCGTCCGATCAGCCCGGCAGGGTCACGATGATCGCGCCACGATCCGTCGCCACGACCGTATGCTCGTATTGAACGACCGGCGCAGGCGGCTGGCTATAAAGGGTCCAGTCGTCGTCGCCGTTGGTGGCCCAGTTGCCGCCCCTGGACAGGAACGGCTCGACCGTCAGCACGAGGCCCCTGTGCATCCGGCGCCTGTCGCCACAGGTAGGCCAGGTCGCGATCTCGGCCGGTTCCTCATGAAGAGCCCGGCCCACGCCGTGACTGGCAAGGTTCCGGATCAGCGTATAGCCGCGCTCCGAGGCGAAGCGTCCGATGGCCTTGCCGATCCCGGCCAGCGGCTTGTCATGACCGACCTGCGCTATCCCAAGCTGCATGGCGCGACGACCGTCCCGGCACAGTTGATCGAGCGACGGCCGGACGGGCGGCATGCGGAACGTGGCCCCGGTATCGGCGAAGTAGCCGTTTTTGGAGGCCGAAACGTCGATGTTCACGAGGTCGCCCGCTGCCAGGATGCGGTCGCCCGGGATGCCGTGGGCGACCTCCTCGTTGACGCTGATGCAGGTGGCGCCCGGAAAGCAGTAGGTGACCTCGGGCGCGGAGACGGCGCCCTCCCGCTCCAGATGCGCGCGGCCGATCTCGTCCAGTTCCCTCGTTGTCATGCCGGGCTCCAGGGCCTTCGCCATGGACTGCATGACATTGGCTACGACACGGCCGATCTCCTTCAGGCCGTCCAGTTCGTCCTGGTTGGTGATCGTCATCGGGCCTCATCCAAGTCGCGCGGGGTGCGTCCGGCAGAGATAGCACCGGCGGGCCCACTTGTCCCGCACCGCGCCCCTACCGGACGCGCTCTGCGCTCCGCTGCGCGCGGGGCGCAGCGGAGCCCTGGATCAGTACGGGCTATCGGGGAAGTAGTAGTCCGCAGCGTTCTCGGCCGTGATGAGAGGACTATGGAGGACGTACTGCCCCGCGATGGGCGCCGGCGTCGCGAACCGCTTTGCCGCAAGCTCGATGGCCGGAATGATGAGCGTGGGCGGG
>CADCUU010000451.1 GCA_902805995.1 uncultured Rubellimicrobium sp. | reverse complement strand
GCGACAGCGCCCGCTCCGGGTCGGAAGTCCAGAGCGAAGCCGTGAGGCCGTAGGGCGAGTCGTTCATGAGGTGCAGCGCTTCCTGGTCCGAATCCACCGGCATGACGCCCACGACCGGACCGAAGGTTTCCTCGGTCATCACGCGCATGGAATGGTCCACGTTCGTCAGGATCTGTGGCGCGAGATAGGCGCCCCCGTCATCGGCCGGGAAGTTGGCGCGGTCCACCAGCGGCCTGGCCCCGGCGGCGATGGCCTCATCGACCTGCGCCCGCACCTCGCGCGCGAAGCGGACGTTCGCCATGGGCCCCAGCGTCGTGGCCGCATCCAGCGGGTTGCCCAGCCGAAGCTGCCGCGTCCAGGCCACCGCCCGGTCCACGAATCCGTCATAAAGCGAACGGTGGACGTAGATCCTTTCGATCCCGCAGCAGCACTGGCCCGCGTTGAACATCGCCCCGTCCATGAGGACATCCACCGCCCAGTCGAGGTCGGCGTCCTCCATGACATAACCCGGGTCCTTGCCCCCAAGCTCCAGCCCCAGCGGCGTGAAGGTCCCCGCCGCCGCCCTCTCAATCGCCCTCCCGCCGTTCACCGAGCCGGTGAAGTTGACGAAGCCGAAGGCCCGCGCGCGGAGCAGCCCCTCCGTCCCGTCGTGGTCGAGCACGACGTTCTGGAACACGCCGGGGGGCAGCACGCCGTCGAAGGCCTCCTGCCAGCGCTCCCCCACGATCAGGGTCTGCGAGGCGGATTTGTGGACGACCGCATTCCCCGCGATCAGCGCCGGGATGATCGTGTTGCAGGCCGTGAGGTACGGGTAGTTCCAGGGCGCGATCACGAAGACGACGCCCACGGGCTCCCGCTCGATCTTGCGCACGAATCGGTCTGAGCTTTCCGCCACCATCGGCGCCAGCGCCTCGGCGGCGATGGAGCCCATATAGGCGCTGCGCTCGTTGAGGCCGCCGAACTCCCCGCCGTAGCGGGTGGGGCGGCCCATCTGCCAGGCCAGCTCCTCCACAATTCGGTCCTTGTCGCCGTTCAGCCGCCGGATGCCTTCCTGCACAAGCTCGATCCGCTGCGCGAGCGGCGTGGCGGCCCAGGCCCTCTGCGCCTCCCGCGCGCGGGCCACGGCGGCCATGGCCTCCTCGGGCGACAGCGCGGGACGCTCGGCATAGACCTCCCCGTTCACGGGGGAGACGCATCGGATGGTGCTGGTCATGGCATGGTCCTTCAAAGCCGCTCGAAGCCGCGCACGAGGTCCCAGTCCGTGACCACGCGGTCGGACTCGGATATCTCCCAAAGCGCGGCCCGATGGTAGTGCTCCACCACGTCATCTCCGAATGCCGCCCGGAGCATGGCTGACTCATGAAGCTGCGCGGCCGCCTCGCGGAGATTCCTGGGAATCGGGCGCGCGCTGCCTGTCGAATACACGTCGCCCGCCATCTCGGGCTCCAGTTCCAGTCCCTTTTCGATGCCCGACAACCCCGCGGCCAACTGTGCCGCGAGCGCGAGGTAGGGGTTGAGGTCCGCGCCCCCCACGCGGCACTCGACCCGAACGCCACGCGTCCCCTCGCCGCAGACGCGGTAGCCCGCGGTGCGGTTGTCGCGGCTCCAGACGGCCTTCGTGGGCGCGAACATCCCCACGGTGAAGCGCTTGTAGCTGTTGACGTAAGGAGCCAAAAAATACGTGGCCTCCCCCGCATGGGCCAGGAGCCCGGCGAGGTAGCTCCGCATCAGCGCCGACATGCCGTGCTCCGCCTGCGGGTCACGGAACGCGTTCTCCCCCCTGCGCCAAAGCGACTGGTGGATATGCGAGGACGACCCCGCCCGGTCGGTCGCGTACTTCGCCATGAAGGTGACGGACCGCCCATGGGCTTGCGCCATCTCCTTGGTCGCCTGCTTGACGATGGAATGCATGTCGGCGGTGTCGAGGGCATCCGAATAGCGGATGTTGATCTCCTCCTGCCCCGCCTCAGCCTCGCCCTTGGTGTTCTCCACGGGAATGCCCGCGTCATAAAGCGCGTTGCGCAAGGGCCGCATCAGCGCCTCCTCCTTGGAGGAGCCGAAGAGGCCGTAGTCGTTGTTGTACCGCACGACCGGCGTGGGCCGCTGGTAGCGCGCGTCCCAGAGCTGCTCGAACCTTTCCTCAAAAAGGTAGAATTCCAGCTCCGTCGCCATCATCGGCTCGAACCCCAGGGCCCGCGCGCGCTCCACCTGACGCTTCAGCACGTTGCGCGGCGCATGGGGCACCGGCTCGCCGTGGTGGTCGAGGAGGTCGGCCATCACCATCGCCGTGCCAGGCAGCCAGGGCGCGCGGCGCAGCGTGGCGAGGTCGGGCTTGTGAACGTGGTCGCCGTAGCCCTTCTCCCACGACGCCGACTTGTAGCCCGGCACCGGCGTCATCTCCACATCAAGGGCGAGGAGGTAGTTGCACCCATGCGTCTCCTCGTGGCCCGCATCGAGGAAATGCCGCGCGTGGAAGCGCTTGCCGACAAGGCGGCCCTGCATGTCGCAGACGCAGGTGAGGACGGTGTCGATTTCCCCTGCATCCACGGCGGCGCGAAGGGAGTCGAGGGAAAGGTTGGCTGGCATTCGTCGGACGGGCCTTCGCTGGTACGCCCGCCTTCCCCGGTCAGGGGAAGGCGGGCTGTTGCGGGATCACTGTTCGCCCAGGCAGACGGGCTGTCAACGAAGGGGTCAGTGCGCGATCATCACGTGCCGGACCGCCGTGTAGTCCTCCAGGGCATAGGCGCTCATGTCCTTGCCGTAGCCCGACTGCTTGACGCCGCCATGCGGCATCTCGTTGACCAGCATGAAGTGGGTGTTGATCCAGGTGCAGCCGTACTGGAGGCGGCTCGCCACCTGCATCGCCCGGCCCACGTCGCGGGTCCACACGGACGACGCGAGGCCGTAGGGCGAGTCGTTGGCCCAGGTGACGGCCTGCTCCGCGTCGTCGAAGCGGGTGACCGACACGACGGGGCCGAAGACCTCGCGCTGGACAATCTCGTCCTCCTGCTTCGCCCCGGCGATCACCGTGGGCTGGTAGTAGAAGCCGGGCCCGTCAGGAAGCTGCCCTCCGGTCACGACCTCGATATGCGACTGCTCCGAGGCGCGGGAGACGAAGCTCGCCACCCGGTCGCGCTGCCGCAGGCTGATGAGGGGCGGGATCTCGTTCGTGGTATCGTCATGGGCGGCGTAGGTGATCGAGGCCGCCGCCGAGGCGAGGTCCGCCACCAGCCGGTCGTGGATGCCGGGGGCCGCATAGACCCGGCAGGCCGCCGTGCAGTCCTGCCCCGCATTGTAGAACGAGAACGCCCGCAGCCCGTTCACCACCCGCTCCAGATCGGCGTCGTCGAACACGATGACCGGGGCCTTGCCGCCCAGCTCCAGATGCGTGCGCTTGACGGTCTTGGAGGCCGCCTGGAGCACCTTCTTTCCCGTCGCGACATCGCCCGTGATCGACACCATGTCCACGCCCGGATGGTTGATGAGCGCGTTGCCCACCGAGCCCCCCTGCCCCACGACGATGTTGACGACGCCTTCGGGCAAGACCTCGGACAGGACCCTGGCCATCTTGAGCGCCGTCAGCGGCGTCTGCTCGGAGGGCTTGAGGACGACGCAGTTGCCCCCCGCCAGCGCCGGGGCGAGCTTCCACGCCATCATCATCAGCGGGTAGTTCCAGGGCGCGATGGAGGCCACGACGCCTACGGGATCGCGCCGGATCATGGAGGTGTGCCCCTCCATGTACTCCCCCGCCAGAGCGCCGTGCATGTTCCGCGCCGCGCCCGCGAAGAAGCGGTAGCAGTCCACGATGGCCGGAATCTCGTCGTTCAGGGCGGCGTTGATCGGCTTGCCGGTGTTGAGCGACTCCAGGCGCGCGAAGTCTTCCGCCTCCGCCTCGATCCGGTCGGCGATCTTTAGCAGCAGGTTCGACCGCTGGGCGGGCGTGGTGCGCGACCAAGTGGCGAACGCCTTACGGGCGGCGGCCACGGCGCGGTCGATCTGCGCCTGCCCTGCCTCGGGGAGCTTCAGGATCGTCTCTCCGGTGCGGGGGTTGAGGATGGTCTCCTCCCCTTCCGTCCCCGCCTCGAAGCTGGAGCCGATCAGCATCTGGGTGTCGAACTGCACGGTCATGGGTTGCACTCCCCCTGTTTACTTGCCGCTGCCCGCGACCGTGTCGGTCCCGCGGGTGAGGTAATAGGCGCCGAGGATCGGCAGGAACGTCACCAGGACCACGACCATGGCGACGACGTTGGTGACGGGACGCTCGCGGGGCCGGACCAGCTCCTCAAGCATCCAGATGGGCAGGGTCGCCTGGTTTCCGGCGGTGAAGGTGGTGACGATCACCTCGTCGAACGAGAGCGCGAAGGCGAGCATCCCGCCGGCCAGAAGCGCGGTCGCGATGTTGGGCAGGATCACGTGGCGCAGCGTCTGGCCATAGGTCGCGCCCAGGTCCATCGACGCTTCCACGAGGTTGCCCGACACGCGGCGGAAGCGCGCGACCGCGTTGTTGTAGACCACCACGACGCAGAAGGTCGCGTGCCCGAGCACGATGGTCCAGAAGCCGAAGGGCACGTCGCCGAGGTGAAAGGCCGAGCGCAGAGAGATCCCCGTGATGATGCCCGGCAGCGCGATGGGCAGGATCACGAGGAGCGACACCGTCTCCCGCCCGAAGAAGCGGCTGCGGGCCACCGCCGCCGCGCAGAGCGTCCCCAGCACCAGCGCCACGGCCGTGGAGATCGCTGCCACCCGGAGCGACAGGCCCAGCGCCTCCCAGATGTCGGGACGCTCCCAGGCCGCGCCGAACCACTGGAGCGTAAGACCCGGCGGGGGCCAGGTGAAGGAGTCGTCCTCCGTCGAGAAGGCGTAGACGAAGATGAGGAGGATCGGCAGGTGCAGGAACAGGAGCCCCGCGCCGGCGGCGAGCCTCAGCCAGAGGGGGGCGCCGTCCCGTTGAACAGCGTCAGAGCGCATCGAAGGCCCCCATGCGCCGGGCGACGTAAAGATAGACGCCCATTATGACGATCGGCACGACCGTGAAGGCTGCGGCCAGGGGGATGTTCCCCGCCGTGCCCTGGTACTGATAGACCGCGAGGCCGATGAACCGCGCCGAGGTGCCGATGATCTGCGGGATGATGTAGTCGCCCAAGGTGAGCGAGAAGGTGAAGATCGACCCCGCGATCACCCCCGGCAGCGCCAGCGGCCAGATCACGTGGCGAAACGTCTGCGCCCCGGAGGCACCGAGATCGCCCGACGCCTCCAGGAGCGACGGCGGAACGCGTTCGAGCGCGGCCTGGATCGGCAGGATCATGAACGGCAGCCACACATAGACGAAGACGATGAACGTCCCCGTGGGCGACACCGACAGGGAGTTGCCGCCGATGCCCGGCACCGCAAGGAAGGCGTTCAGCAGCCAGCCCAGCCCCAGGGACTCGAAGGCCCAGCCCACGATCCCTTCCTTCGCGAGGATGAGCTTCCAGGCATAGACCTTGACGAGATAGCTCGACCACAGCGGGAGCATGATCCCGAGGTAGAAGACCGCCTTCCACGCCCCCTTGGCATAACGGGCGGCGTAGTAGGCGATCGGGAAGGCGATGGCGATGCTCGCCAGCGTCACCAGCGCCGACATGCCCACCGTCCGCCAGATGATGTCGAGGTTGTGGGGCTGGAGAAGCTCCCCGTAGGTCTTGAGCGTGGGCGTGCGGTCGATGACGCCCGAGAACTCGTCGATGGAGAAGAAGCTCTGCGCGAGGAGCGCGAAGAGCGAGCCCAGATAGACGATGCCGAGCCACAGGAGCGGCGGCGTCAGCAGGAGCGCCAGCAGCAGCCCCGGCCGCCGCCAGAGGAGGTCCGAGGCGCGGCCCCCCTTCCCCTCCCGCGCAGGCGGGGGCGCGCTATCGGCGAGCGCGGTCATTCGGCGGCCATGGGGTGCACGGCCCCCTGGTCCCAACCGAGGCCCACGCGCACGCCCGGATCGGGGACGGGATGGCCGCCAGGGACGAGCACGGCGATGTCGTTGCGCCCGTCCGGCGAGGCCCCGGCACCGAGGTCCACGACGAGGCGGGTGGCCGAGCCGAGGTAACGGGTGCCGGTCACCGTGCCGATGATTCGGGCGCTTTCGGGGGGGCGCAGGTGCAGGGCCTCGGGCCGCAGGCTGGCCCAGACGGGCGGCCCGCCGAAGAGCGCGGTGAGCGCGGGCGGCAGGACGTTGGAGCCGCCCACGAAATCCGCCACGAAGCGGGTGCGGGGCCGTCCATAGACCTCCGACGGCGCGCCGACCTGCTGGATGCGCCCGTCGCTGAACACGGCGACGCGGTCGGCCATGGACAGCGCCTCGCCCTGGTCGTGGGTCACGAAGACGAAGGTGATGCCGAGCTTGCGCTGGAGCGCCTTGAGCTCGTCCTGCATCTGCTCGCGCAGCTTGAGGTCGAGCGCGCCGAGGGGCTCGTCGAGGAGGAGGACGCGGGGCCGGTTCACCAGAGCGCGGGCCAGCGCCACACGCTGCCGCTGGCCGCCCGACAGCTCCGACGGCTTGCGCGCGCCGTAGCCGGGCAGCGCCATCATCGCGAGCGCCTCCTCAGCCCGACGCCGCCGCTCTGGTTTGGGGACGCCCGCGATCATCAGGCCGTAGGCCACGTTGTCGAGCACGTTGAGATGCGGGAACAGCGCGTAGTCCTGAAACACCGTGTTCACCGCCCGCCGGTAGGGCGGCACGTCCGCGACCGACTGGCCGAAAAGCCGGATGTCGCCCGCCGTGGGCCTCTCGAACCCCGCAATCAGGCGCAGGCAGGTCGTCTTGCCCGAGCCCGAGGGCCCGAGCATGGCGAAGAACTCCCCCTCGGCGATGTCGAGGTCCACGCCGTCCACCGCGCGGACGTTGCCGAAGTGGCGGGACACGCCCGAGAACGAGACGGCGGAGGTCATGCGAATCCCCTTGGGTTAGGTTCGGGAGGAGGATCGCAGGTCGGGGTTAACGAATTCCTAGGCCACCGAACGGTGCGGTGGAATTCGTTAACCTTTCCTGACGGTCCAAGCCCAAGGGGCGGCGGGCCCCCCCGGGCATGGCGGTCAGCGCCCGCCGATCACGCCGATATAGTCGGACACCCAGCGGTAATAGGGCACGCAGGCCCCCTCCCCCTGGGAGCAGTCGGCGACGGGGGTGGTCCAGAAGCGAACGCGGTCGAAGTCGTCCGACCCGTTCTGGGTGCAGATCTCGGGCGTGAGCATCCCGCGCCCGTCCGTGCAGGCGGCCGTGACCGAGGGGTTGGCCCCGAACCAGACGGACAGGTCGGATTGGAGGTTGGAGCTGAGTGTGTGCTCCATCCACTGGTAGGCGCAGTTCGGGCTGTCACTGTCGACATGGAGCATGGTCGTGTCGGCCCAGCCGGTCACGCCTTCCTCGGGGAAGACGGTGGCGATGGGCGCGCCGTCGGCCTTGAGGAGGTTCGCCTGGAACGGCCAGGTGCCGGAGGCGGCCATGCCCTCGTTCTTGAAGTCGTCGATCTGGATGAAGGCGTCGTGCCAGTAGCGCGACACCAGCTCCCGCTGCCCGCGCAGGAGGTCGAGGGCCGCGTCGTACTGGGTCTGGTTCAGCTCGTAGGGATTGGTGATGCCCAGGTCGGGCTGGTGGTGCATGAGGTACTGCGCGGCGTCGGCGATGTGGATCGGGCCGTCATAGGCCTGCACGCGCCCGGCGTTGGACTGCCCGTCGGGCAGGGTCTGCTCCTCGAAGACGACGTTCCACGAGGTGGGGGGCGTGTCGCCGAAGACCTCGGTGTTGTACATCAGGACGTTGGGACCCCAGACGTAGGGGACGCCGTAATGGGTGCCGTCCACCGTGTGCCAGGCCGCGTCCTGAAGGCGCGGGTCGATCTGAGACCAGGACGGGATCAGGTCGGTGTTGATGGGCTGCACCCGCCCGCCCGCGATGAGGCGCAGCGACGCGTCCCCGGACGCCGTCACGAGGTCGAAGCCCCCTTCGTTCATCAGGGCGACCATCTCGTCGGAGGTGTTGGCGGTCTTGACCTCCACCATGCAGCCCGTCGCTTCCTCGAAGCTCGTGACCCAGTCGAAGGTGGGATCGGTCTCGCCGCGCTCGATGTAGCCGGCCCAGGCGACGATGGAGAGCTCGCCCTCCCCCTCGCCGATTTCGGACATCTGGGCCTGGGCCACGGTGGCGCCCAGCAGGGACAGGATGGCGGCGGCGGAGGCGCTCCGCGCGAGGATGGTCATGGGGGTCTCTCCTGTTGGTCGTCATGGCGCGCGTTGGCCGCGCTTTGATGGACCGAACAGTGCGCCCCGCTGACACGTTTCGCAATTTCAATCGTCAGAATGGCGGTTTCGGTTTTCCCGAAGGGTCACCGGCTGCGCGTGGCTTGGGATAGGGCGATGAACTCGCGCGCGGCGGGGGAGAGGGGCGCGCCGCGCCGCCAGACGATGCCCACCTGCACGACCGGCAGGGCGCCCGACACGTCCCGGCTCTCGATCCGGTCTCCCTCCAGCGACCAGGGGCGGTAGATGAGATCGGGCAGGAGCGCGACACCCGCCCCCGTCGCCACAAGGGATCGTACCGCCTCCACGCTCCGGGTGCGGAAGGCCACCCGGGGGCGCGGGCTTAAGGCCGATAAGAGGTTCCCGGTTTCCTCCTCCATCTCGTCCACCATGAGCATGATGAGGGGCTCGGCCGCGAGGTCCGACAGGGCGATGGCGTCCTGCCCGGCCAGCGGATGCCCCGACGGCAGCCAGAGCCGGAAGGGCGAGACCTCGATGATCTCCACCATCAGCGCCGCGCGGTTCCTGAGCGTCCCCGTCACCATGACGGCGGCGTCGAGCTCCCCCCCGATGAGGAGATGTTCGAGGTATTCGCCCGAATCCTCGATGGCGGTGACGGTGACCTCCGGGTTGGCGCGGCGGAAGCGGGCGAGGAGGTCGGACATCACGTAGCCCGCCATGAGCGAGGTCACGCCGAGCTGGAGCGCGCCGGCGACGGCCGGACGCTCCCCCCCGAGGGCAAGGCGCGAGGCCGCGACCTGCGCGAGGATGGCGCGGGCGTGGCGCAGGAACTGGTGGCCGCGCTGCGTCACCGCCAGCCCGCGCGGATGGCGGTCGAAGAGCTGCACGCCCAGATCGGCCTCCAGGTCGCGCACCCCTTCCGAGACCGCCGATTGGGAGATGGAGAGCGCCTGTGCGGCGTGGCTGACGGAGCCGTTTTCGGCCACTGCGACAAAGGTTCGGAGTTGGCGCAGGGTGAAGGACATGGGGGCCATGAGACAGGGCCGCCCGTGGGCGCGCAAGATGGCTGCGCGCAAGGTGCCCTTGCCCGGGAGCCCGTGCGCCAGGGGCCCGCCTGCAAGGGGCCGGTGCGCCACGTGCCACGGCACAACGCAGGCGTGCGCAAGATGGTTGACCCACCGCCCGAGTTGCGACAGGGGAGCAGCGGGATAGCGCAGGGGGGTCTGCCATGCGGATCGCGATGATTGGGACGGGCTATGTGGGTCTGGTGTCGGGCGTGTGCCTGTCGGACTTCGGCCACGAGGTGATCTGCGTCGACAAGCACGAGGGCAAGATCGCGGGCCTGCGCGAGGGGCAGGTCCCGATCTTCGAGCCCGGGCTCGACGCGCTCCTGGCCAGCAACGTGGCCGAGGGGCGGCTGAGCTTCACGACCGATCTGGCAGAGGCGGTGCAGGGCGCGGAGGCCGTGTTCATCGCCGTGGGCACGCCGTCGCGGCGCGGCGACGGGCACGCGGACCTGAGCTACGTCTATGCGGCGGCGCGCGAGATCGCCCTGGCCGCGTCGGGCCCCACGGTGGTGGTGACGAAGTCCACGGTGCCCGTGGGCACCAACCGCGAGGTCGGGCGCATCCTGCGCGAGACGCGGCCCGACCTGGCCTTTGCGGTGGCCTCCAACCCCGAGTTCCTGCGCGAGGGCGCGGCCATCGACGACTTCATGCGGCCCGACCGGGTGGTCGTGGGCCTGGGCGACAGCGCGGACGGGGATGGGAACGCGGACGGGAACGCGGCCCGCGCGCGCGAGGTCATGGCCGACATCTACCGCCCGCTCTTCCTGCGGGAGTTCCCCATCGTCTGGACCGATCTTGAGTCGGCCGAGATGATCAAGTACGCGGCCAACGCCTTTCTGGCGGCCAAGATCACCTTCATCAACGAAGTGGCGGCCTTGTGCGAACGCGCGGGCGCGGACGTGAAGGCGGTGGCCAAGGGCATCGGCCTCGACGGGCGGATCGGGTCCAAGTTCCTCCATGCGGGGCCGGGCTATGGCGGCTCGTGCTTTCCCAAGGACACCCGCGCCTTTGCCCAGACGGGCCGCGACCACGGGGTGGAGCTGCGCCTGACGGAGGCGGTGATCGCCGTCAACGAGGAGGTCAAGGCCCGCATGATCGGCAAGATCGCCGACCTGTGCGGGGGCGACCTCCAGGGCCGCACGGTTGCGGTGCTGGGCGTGACCTTCAAGCCCAACACCGACGACATGCGCGAGGCCCCCGCCCTCGCCATCCTGCCCGCCCTTCAGGCGCAAGGCGCGCGGGTGCGCGTGGTGGACCCGCAGGGCCGCCGCGAGGGCGAGCACCTGCTGCCCGGCGTGGACTGGGCCGAGGACCCCTACGCCGCCGCCGAGGGCGCGCATCTGGTGGCCATCCTCACCGAATGGAACCAGTTCCGCGCCCTTGACCTCAAGCGCCTCGCCAGCGCCATGGCCGAGCCCCGCATGGCCGACCTGCGCAACATCTACGACCCCCAGGACGTCCAGGCCGCAGGCTTCCTCGCCTACGCCAGCGTCGGACGGACAGGGTTCGGAGGCGCTGCGGAGGAGCGGACCGCCGCTGCCGAATGACCCCTTGCCATCCTGCGCCGGCGCATACTGTCGCCGCAGAATGGCAGCGGGCCAGCGGCCCCCGACGCGACGCAAGCCAGTCCCCGACCCCTGATCCCCGCCGAGAGACCTCCATCATGACGCGCATCACCCCAGTTCTGTTGGCCGGCGGCTCCGGGACGCGGCTTTGGCCTCTGTCGCGCAAGAGCTATCCCAAGCAGTTCGCCTCCCTCATGGGGGACCGCACGCTGTTCCAGGCCTCGGCCGAGCGGCTGGCGGGGCGTGGCCTGGGAAAATCCGGCCGGATCGACTTCGCGGCCCCGGTGGTGCTGACGAACTCCGACTTCCGCTTCATCGTGACCGAGCAGCTGTCAGGCGCGTGGATCGACCCCGGCGCCATC
>CADCUU010000450.1 GCA_902805995.1 uncultured Rubellimicrobium sp. | reverse complement strand
TCTCCTGTCGGCGGTGGCCCGGCTCAACGAGGCGCGCGTTCGGCTTCTGGGGATTACCGCCCTCAATGGCAGCGGTCGGGCCTACTTCAATCGCGACATGGCAGGGCAGCTCGTCGCCCTCGGAATGCAGGTGGCCTCCTTGACGCCCGACGCGTTCGCGGACTGGCTCGCGGAGGTCCTGGCGTGACCAGCCTGTCCACGTTCATCACAGCCTACGATGATGCGGCCCTGATCGCAGCCGCCTCTAAGGGCGTGGTGCTTCGAGCCAGTAAAGACGCGGCAGGCGGAAAGATCCGGATCACTGCCAGCGATGGCGCATCAGCACGACTTGTCGTGGACGGCGAGACCGTTGATCTTTCGGCAAAGGGGGTCAGCGCCTCGCGCTGCACCTGCCCTGCCACCGGGCTATGTCGACACATCGTCGGGGCCATGATCTTCCTCCGCGGGGCAAGTGAGGTTCAGCTCGCGCCTGCCGAGGCAAAGCCCGCGATCGTGGACACTGAACCCACGCGCGAGACCGTCGACCGCCCTGAAGAGGCACCCGCCTCGTCGCCCGAGCCGGCGGCGCAGATGGCCACCTTCACGAAAGAGGAGATCGAGCGATATGCCGCCGCGGATTGGTCCAGGGCCCTCGCTTTGGCCGAGACCAGACCCGAGATCAGCGGAGTTGGGAGTCGAGTCGTTCGATTTCCCGACAAGGGCGAGTCGGTCACGTTTCCGCCGGGACGTCCTCTGGCAGACGCGCTCTACAAGGGGCCTCGGACATCTCGACGGCGGGTGGTCACGGCCGCGGCAGCTTTGGCGCTGGCGCGGGAGGCGGGTCAGTCGTTGCCCGAGTCCGAGGCGGGAGCCGCCAAGCAGAGCGTCGCGGCCGACTCGCGACTGCTGGACCTAGTTCAGGGAGCCTTGGCCGAGGCTGTGGTAGCCCTGGCGACCGGTCTCACGGCGCCGGCCCGCGATCGCCTGTTCTCGGTGGCCATCACTGCTCGCGCGGAGGCAATCCCGAGGCTGGCGGCCGAATTGCGCGTGCTGTCTCCACGACTTGATCCCATAGCCCTACGCCGTGCCGAGGAGACACCGGTGCAGGTTCTGGCTGACATGGCCCGCACCTACGCCCTCGCGGAGGCACTGCGGAGATCCCCCGGGGATCCAACCCTGACAGGAGTGCTGTCGAGAAGCTTCGGGCCCGCAGGCTCCCGCAATATGATCCTCTTGGGCGGCGAGCATTGGCGCAGTCCTTCGGGCGCGCGAGGCTTCAGCATGGTACTGCTTGATCCCGAGCGCGGCTCGTTTCATCGCGCGACGGAGGCGCGAGGGGCCGGAGCCGACCTGACGTTCCGCCCTGAGGCGCTATGGCACCAGCCTGTGTGGCTGGCCGGATCTCCGGATGGTCTGATCGGCCGCCGCCTTCATTTCGCAGACGCGGTCATGGCGGACGATGGCGCGCTGAGTCTCAACCAGCGCTCGACGTCGGGAGAGTTGGCGAGCCTCCAAGACTTGGAGGCAGCCGGGGTCGTCGTGCGTGACTGGGGGCTCCTTACCGGGGTCATGAAGGCCGCCCTAGGGGAAGGATTGCGCCGTCGTCCCGGCGACGCCTTTTCCCTTGTGGCGCCGACCAAGGTGGAAAGTCTTGGATTTGACGGGCTCTCTCAGAGTCTCTTGTGGACGTGGCGTGACGCTTCAGGCGCAGGCCTGACCATAAAACTCTCGGAGAGTATGGAGGATCTCGAGGCCACCGCGTCGCGCGTGGAAGCAGGGCTGGTGGCCCTGAGCCCGTCAGGGGAGGCTCGCCTTCTGTCGCTATGGCTGCGGGGTGAGGCCAGACCCTACGCCCTGCAAGCACGCCGCCCCACCAAGCCCAAAGTATGGCAGCGGGTGGTCAGCCGGGTTGCGTCGAGGGTGGCTCCACGACCGATGACGATGGTCACCGATCTCGACGGCCTAGAGCTATTCTTGGACCGCGCCTTGGAGGCTGTCCTTGTGAGGCTGCGCCAACGTCACGGTACGTGGCCCTTGCCACTTTTGCACGAGGCCGAAGCTCTCGGGCTGTCTCGAATCCGGAGCGCGATGCGGATGACGGAGGCTGGCCTTACTTCACGGCAGGCCTTGCAGCTGGCCTATCTGCTCGCCCTGGGGTTGGAATTTTCAATCCCAAGCGCGACGCGTTAGGTCGTGGCTGAAGTTTGTTCTGACGTCATTTGGGCTAATCATCGCGGCCCTGCGGCTGAGAAGCGTTTGAGACGCGGGGGACGTGCGAGTCCCG
>CADCUU010000449.1 GCA_902805995.1 uncultured Rubellimicrobium sp. | reverse complement strand
GACGGCCGAGGAACTGCTGGGCGCGATTCGCTCCGGCGTGAATGGGGGAGAGGCGCTGCGGTTGGGCGGCTACACGATCGGCCATCGCCCGGTGCCCAAGGACGGCCTGCCCATCGTCGGGCCCGCCGCCCCGGGACTCCATGTCGCCGTGACCCATTCGGGCGTCACGCTGGCCCCGGTCATCGGCCGCGTCGTGGCCGAAGAGCTGATCCGAGGCAAGCGCGACCCCATCATCTCGCCCTTCGGCCTGGAGCGGTTCGCGGAAGGCGCCGCTCAGTAGCTGGGCGCCGCCTCTCCGAACCACTTGGCGAGCAGCTCGTTCAGGCTGCCGTCCTCCTTCATGGCGGTGATGGTCTCGTCGAGTTGCGCCTTCAGCTCCGCGTCGCTCTCGCGCAGGCCGATGCCGATCCCGCCACCCAGGGGCACGGGTTCGCCGATGAAGGACAACTCGCCGCCCGAGGCATCCACGATGGGAGCGAGGTAGTCGGTGTCGCCAAAGACGGCATCGGCTTCACCGGCGCGGACAGCAGCGATGCTTTCGTCCTGCGTCGCGTATTCGAGGAGCGTCGCGCCTGACTGGGCCACATGGTCGGCCTGGAGCGTCGTGGACTGCGCCGCGACCACGGCGGTGCTCACGTCGGTGTCGGGGGACAGGCCCACATAGCTCGACGGCGTGGGCGGAATGTAGTCCTGGCTGAAGTCGATGACCGCATCACGCTCCTCGGTGATGCTCATGCCCGCTATGATCGTGTCGTAGTTGCCCGACACGAGGTTGGGGATGATCGAGTCCCATTCGTTCGTGACCCATTCGCAGGTCAGCCCCGCGCGGGAGCAGATCTCATTCCCGAGGTCGATCTCGAAGCCCTCGAGCTCTCCGGCGTCGTTGAGGTAGCTGTAGGGCGGATACGCGCCCTCCGTTCCCATGCGGATCACGTCCTGCGCGGCAGCCGCCCCGGCGAACACGGCCAGGGCGGAGGCTAGAGCGATCGACTTCATGTGATGTCTCCCTTCGTATACATTCGGACCAACAGATGGCCCGGCGAAGGGAAACTCAAGGCCTTCAGATCAAACGGTACTGCCGGGCCTTGTTGCGCAGGAACGGCAGGCCCTTCTCCATGACCTCCTCGAAGCTGTCCGCGACGGGGCGCCAGACCGCCAGGCCATAAGCCACCTCGGGCGGCATGTTGATGAAGGATTCCATCGCAAGGCCGCCCTTGAAGCCGATGGCGGCGAGGGTCGCGTAGACCTCGTCCCAGTCGCAGGTGCCCTCGCCAGGGGTGCCGCGGTCGGACTCGCTCAGGTGGATGTAGCGGAGGTGATCCCGCGCATCGAGGATGCCGTTGCCCGCACCCTTCTCCTCGATGTTCATGTGGTAGGTGTCGAGGTGGATGAAGATGTTGTCCGCACCGACCTTCTCGATCATCCACTTGGCCTGCGCGCCGGTGTTGATGAGGTGGTTCTCGTAGCGGTTCACGGGCTCGATGCCGAAGGCGATGCCCTTCTCCTTGGCATACTTCGCGGCCTCGCCCAGCGCGCGCGCGATGTTGTCGTATTCCTCCATCGTCGGAGGCACGCCCGTCCGCTGCCCGATGCCGCCGAAGGTCACGCCCGACAGCGCCTCGGCCCCCATGGCGGCGGTGACGTCGATGGCCTCCTTGAGGTGCGCGACCGCCCCTTCGGGATTGACCGAAGCCCAGTTCCGCTCCGGCAGGCCCAGTGAGCAGACGGCCCGCATCCCGGTTTTATCCAGCAGCGCGCGGGTGTGGGGCGCATCCACCGCGGGCGCGTTGAGGAGCGCGATTTCAATGAAGTCCATCTTGTAATGGAGGGCGCCCTCGATCGTGCGTTCGGCGCCGGCGCGGTCCCAGTTCATCGTCCACATGGAGGTATGGACGCCAAAGCCTTGCATGTCGTCAGTCCTTTCGGGGTCGTGGTCGCCAGCGGGCGACGAGGAAGCGGATCATCATGACGGCGATCAGGAACAGGCCCCAGATCGCGGTGGACAGGTGCTGGTTGGCGCCAAGGAGGTTCAGGCCCGAGGACAGGACCTGCAGGATTACCAGGGCGATCACCACGGGCAAGACCTTGCCAAACCCGCCGAAGGGATCGACGCCGCCTAGGAAGCAGGCCAGCACGGTGACAAGGAGCAGCGCTTCCCCATGGCCCACGCGGACGGAGTTGAAGCGCGACAGCATCAGGATGCCAGCCAGCGCGCACATGACGCCCGACAGGGTATGGATCAGGATCAGCGTCCGCTTGACGTTGA
>CADCUU010000448.1 GCA_902805995.1 uncultured Rubellimicrobium sp. | reverse complement strand
CGTGCCCGCCTCGTCCGCCATGGTCATGGCCCGGAGCGGGTGATCCAGACCGGGATTGGCCCAGTGCCGGTCCGGCGGGCCAAGATCCGCGACCGTGGCGCCGAGGGCGTGGCTGCGCCGGAAGGCGAGCGCATCACCTTCACCTCGGCCATCCTGCCCCGGTGGGCGCGTCGGACGCGCAGCCTTGAGGCCTTGCTGCCGGTTCTCTACCTGCGCGGCATTTCCACCGGCGACTTCCAGGAGGCTCTGGCGGCGCTGCTGGGCCGGGAGGCACCGAACCTGTCGCCCTCGGTCATCGGGCGGCTGAAGGAGGACTGGCAGGCCGACTACGATCGCTGGCAGCGGCGCGACCTGTCGGCGCGGCGTTATGTGTACGTCTGGGCCGACGGGGTCTACCTCCAGGCGCGCATGGAGGAGGACGCCGCCTGCATGCTGGTGATCATTGGCGCCACGCCCGAGGGCCGGAAGGAGCTGGTCGGCTTCCAGGTGGGCGTGCGTGAGAGTGCCCAGAGCTGGCGCGAGTTGCTCGTGGACCTGAAGGCGCGCGGCCTGTCGGCTGCCCCGGAGATCGCGGTCGGCGATGGTGCCATGGGGTTCTGGAAGGCGCTCGAGGAGATCTTCCCGACCACCCGGCACCAGCGCTGCTGGCAGCACAAGCTCGTCAACATCCTCAACAAGGTGCCAAAGTCCATGCAGCCGAACATGAAGGCGGACCTGCGCGAGGTCCGCGACGCGCCGGATCGAGGGACGGCGGACCGGGCCATCAGGATCTTCGCCGAGAAGTACGGGGCCAAGTACCCCAAGGCGGTGGACTGCCTGACCCGGGATCGCGACGCTCTTCTGACCTTTTTCGACTTCCCGGCCGAGCACTGGGATCATCTGCGCACGTCGAACCCCATCGAGAGCGTCTTCGCCACCGTCCGGCACCGGACCGTGCGCACCAAGGGCGCCCTGTCGCAGAAGACCGCCCGGCTCATGGTCTTCAAGCTCGTCATGGCCGCCGCGAAAACCTGGCGGAGGTTGAAGGGCGAAACCGTCTTGCCGCTGATCCTCGCCGGCGTCACATTCACCAACGGCGTCGCCGTAACAGCGACAGCCGATCAACGCGCCGCCTGACCAGACGCGTCACCCAAGTTCAGCCATAGCTCGTTGGGATCGCACCCATGCCTCATCAGAGCGGAACAATGGACCGGGACCGGCGGATCAGCCGAGCTGGGAACCCGCGGGCCCGTAAAGCTCTCATCCAGCTCGCCTGGCTGTGGCTGCGCTACCAGCCAGGGAGCGCGCTTGCGGGTTGGTTCCGCAATCGCGTCGGTGCGCTGGCTGGGCGCACGCGCCGGATCGCGATCGTCGCTATGGCACGCAAGCTTCTTGTCGCGCTCTGGCGCTACATTGAGACGGGCATCGTGCCGGACGGGGCGGAGCTGAAGGCGTAAGCAGGATCGACGTCGGCGGGACGCTGACCGGCGTCGAGGAGGGGAGCGCGACCGTCTTCCTCATTGGCGGCCTGAAGCCGCCGCGTTTCAGGTGGGTCGCGCCTCAACTGGGGCCGAGCCTCATGCATGAGGCATTCTGGTGCGGGCCGCCACAAGGGCCCGACCGCATGTAAGGTGATGCAGCCTCGGCTGCGGGAACGGACTGCCCCGGACCTCACACATCCTGACGACCGCAAGAAGAAGGAGACACGCTGATGAGGCATTGACTGCCAAAGCTTCATGTAAGATGAGGCTCGTGTCGGCCAGCAGGGCACGCTCACCCGCCTCTGGGCCCGCAAAGGCACCCGGCCCCGAGCCCCTCGGGACTGCCGCTACAGTTGGGCCTACCTCTTTGGCGCGGTCTGCCCCGAGCGCGGCGTGGGTGCGGGCCTGGTCATGCCGTACGCCGACACCCAGGCCATGACCGCCCATCTCGCCGAGATCAGCGCCGCGGTTGCCCCGGGCGCGCACGCCGTCCTCGTCCTCGACGGGGCGGGCTGGCACAGTTCCGCCGCTTTGGTTGTGCCAGAGAACATCACCCTACTGCCGCTGCCGCCTCACAGCCCTGAGCTCAATCCGGTCGAGAATGTTTGGGCCTACCTCCGCCAGAACTGGCTGAGCCTCCAGGTCTGGGACGACTACCCCGCCATCGTGGAAGCCTGCTGCCAGGCCTGGACCCGCTTCCTGGCCCAGCCCGAAATCGTGCGCTCCGTCACCACCCGAGCTTGGGCCAGGGTCAATGGCTAGGGCCGTTGGTATGATGCCGGGTCTGGGCACCTTATGGTTCTAGCTGCCCAGCC
>CADCUU010000447.1 GCA_902805995.1 uncultured Rubellimicrobium sp. | reverse complement strand
GTCGGCGGCCCGGCTGGGCTACCGCCTCATGGGGCACCGGCTGGAGCTGTATGGCGTCCCCGTGGACCGGAAGTCGCGCGCGTGACGGTGCGGGCGGCGGTCGGGCGCATGACGGCGAACCAGCGCGGCATTCTTCTGATGACCCTGGGCATGGCCGCCTTCGCTGTCGAAGACGTGTTCATCAAGATCATGTCCGGGCATCTCCCGGCGGGGCAGATTTTGCTGGGGCTTGGGGTCGCGGGGATGGCGATCTTTGGTGGAGTCGCGTGGCGGCGCGGCAATCGGGTGTGGTCGCGGGAGCTGTTGCACCCCGCCGTGATGGGCCGGAACCTGAGCGAGATGATCGGCACCTTCGGCTTCGTGCTGGCCATCGCGTTGTCGCCGCTGACGACCGCGACCGCAATCTTCCAGGCGACGCCCCTGGCCGTGACGATGGGCGCCGCGCTGTTCCTGGGCGAGGTAGTGGGCTGGCGGCGCTGGACCGCCATCGGCGTGGGCTTCCTGGGGGTGCTGCTGGTCGTGCGTCCGGGGTCCGAGGCCTTCGTGCCGGCCTCCCTCTTTTCCGTGCTGGCGGTGGTGGGCCTGGGCGGGCGCGACCTCTTTACCCGGCGCATACCCAAGAGCATCGACTCCATGCTGCTCGTGACCTGGGGCTTCGCTGCGGTGAGCCTTGTGGGCCTGGTGCAGCTCCTCGTTACCGGCGGGGCTGTGTGGCCCACGGGGCGCGAGGGGTATTTCTTCGCGGCGGCGCTGCTGTCGGGATCGCTGGGCTACTGGATGCTGACCGAGGCCATGCGCGCGGGCGACATCGCAGCCATTACGCCGTTCCGCTATTCGCGCCTTCTCTTTGCGCTGGGCTTCGGCATCTTCGTCTTCGGCGAGCAGCCGGACAGGTGGACGCTGCTGGGGGCGACCCTGATCGTCGGCTCGGGCCTTTACAGCCTGCTGAGGGAGAGGGCGCGGGTGCGTGCCGCGGCCCTTTCCTCGGACGCGGGCGCGCGCTAGACGGACACAATTTCTTAACCTTTCCGTGATATCACCTCCCGAAAGGAGCGCACATGAGCACGATCATCGACATCCACGCCCGCGAGATCCTCGACAGCCGCGGCAACCCCACGGTCGAAGTGGACGTGGTGCTCGAGGACGGCACCCAGGGCCGCGCCGCCGTCCCCTCGGGCGCCTCCACCGGCGCGCATGAAGCGGTCGAGAAGCGCGACGGCGACAAGGCCCGCTACAAGGGCAAGGGCGTGCTGGAGGCCGTGGCCGCCGTGAACGGCGAGATCGCCGAAGCCGTCATGGGCATGGACGCGACGGAGCAGGCGGGCATTGACGCCCTCCTGATCGAGATCGACGGCACGCCGAACAAGGCCCGCTTGGGCGCCAACGCGATCCTCGGCGTCTCCCTCGCCGTGGCCAAGGCCGCGGCCGAGTTCACGTCGCAGCCGCTCTTCCGCTATGTCGGCGGCACTTCCGCGCGCATCCTCCCCGTGCCGATGATGAACATCATCAACGGCGGCCAGCATGCCGACAACCCGATCGACATCCAGGAATTCATGGTGATGCCGATCTCGGCCACCAACATTCGCGATGCCGTGCGCATGGGCTCCGAGGTGTTCCACACCCTTAAGAAGGAACTCCACGACAAGGGCCTCGCGACCGGCGTGGGCGATGAGGGCGGCTTCGCGCCCAACCTTCGCTCCGCCCGCGAGGCGCTGGACGTCATCATGCAGTCCATCGAAAAGGCGGGCTACAAACCCGGCGAGGACATGGTGCTCGCCCTCGACTGCGCGGCGACGGAATATTTCAAGGGCGGCCGCTACGTGATGGAAGGCGAGAGCGCCTCCATGACCTCCGAGGAGAACGTCCGCTACCTCGAAGGCCTCGTGCGCGATTACCCCATGGCCTCCATCGAGGACGGGATGAGCGAGGACGACTGGGACGGCTGGCAGATGCTGACCGAAGCGCTGGGCGACCGGGTGCAGCTTGTGGGTGACGACCTGTTCGTGACGAACCCCGAGCGTCTGCGCGACGGGATCCATCGCGGGATCGGCAACTCGCTCCTCGTGAAGGTCAACCAGATCGGCACCCTGAGCGAGACGCTGAAGGCCGTCGATATGGCCCACCGCGCCCGCTACACCTGCGTGATGTCGCACCGCAGCGGCGAGACCGAGGACGCGACGATCGCCGACCTCGCGGTCGCCACGAACTGCGGGCAGATCAAGACCGGGTCGCTGTCGCGGTCGGACCGGCTCGCCAAGTACAACCAGCTTATTCGGATCGAGGA
>CADCUU010000446.1 GCA_902805995.1 uncultured Rubellimicrobium sp. | reverse complement strand
CACCTCCTCGCGCTGCACCAACGAGGAGACGTTCCTCGTCCAGAAGATGATTCGCGCGGTCTTCGGCAACAACAACACCGACACCTGCGCCCGCGTCTGCCATTCGCCTACCGGCTACGGCCTGGGCCGCGCCTTCGGCACCTCGGCGGGCACGCAGGACTTCGACTCGGTGGAGCACACCGATGTCGTCATCGTCATCGGCGCCAACCCCACCGACGGCCACCCCGTCTTCGCCTCGCGCCTCAAGAAGCGCCTGCGCGCGGGCGCCAAGCTCATCGTCATCGACCCCCGCCGCATCGACATGGTCCGCTCCCCCCATATCGAGGCCGCGCATCACCTCCCCCTCCGCCCCGGCACCAACGTGGCGGTCGTAACGGCGCTGGCCCATGTCATCGTGACCGAGGGCCTCTACGACGAGGCCTTCATCCGCGAGCGCTGCGACTGGGACGAGTTCCAGCACTACGCCGAGTTCGTCTCGGACGAGCGCCACTCGCCCGAGGCCATGCAGTTCCTGACGGGCGTGAACCCCGAGGAGCTGCGCGCCGCCGCGCGCCTCTTCGCCACGGGCGGCAACGGCGCGATCTACTACGGCCTGGGCGTGACGGAGCACTCTCAGGGCTCCACCACCGTCATGGGCATCGCCAACCTCGCCATGCTCACCGGCAACCTCGGGCGGCCCGGCGTGGGCGTGAACCCGCTGCGCGGCCAGAACAACGTCCAGGGCGCCTGCGACATGGGGAGCTTCCCGCACGAGCTTCCGGGCTACCGCCACGTTTCCCAGGACGCCACGCGCGAGATCTTCGAGAAGCTCTGGGGCGCCGTCCTCGACAAGGAGCCGGGCCTGCGCATCCCCAACATGCTGGATGCCGCGGTGGAAGGGACCTTCAAGGGCCTCTACGTTCAGGGCGAGGACATCCTCCAGTCCGACCCCGACACCAAGCACGTCTCGGCGGGTCTCGCGGCGATGGAATGCGTGATCGTCCAAGACCTCTTCCTGAACGAGACGGCGAACTACGCCCACGTCTTCCTGCCAGGCTCCACGTTCCTCGAAAAGGACGGCACCTTCACCAACGCCGAACGGCGCATCAACCGCGTCCGCAAGGTGATGCAGCCCCGGAACGGCTATGCCGACTGGGAGGTGACGATGCTCCTCGCCAACGCGATGGGCGCGGGCTGGACCTACACCCACCCGTCCCAGATCATGGACGAGATCGCGGCCACCACCCCCACCTTCGCCGGCGTCTCCTACGAGTTCCTGGAGGAGAAGGGCTCCGTCCAGTGGCCCTGCAACGAACTGCACCCCGAAGGCACGCCGATCATGCACGTGGACGGCTTCATGCGGGGCAAGGGGCGGTTCATCGTCACGGAATACGTGGCGACCGACGAACGGACCGGCCCGCGCTTCCCGCTGCTGCTGACGACGGGACGCATCCTGTCCCAGTACAACGTCGGTGCGCAGACGCGACGAACGGACAACGTAGTCTGGCACCAGGAGGACTTGCTGGAGATCCACCCCCACGACGCCGAGGTGCGCGGCGTCAAGGACGGCGACTGGATCCGCCTCGCCTCCCGCGCGGGAGAAACCTCGCTCCGGGCGCTCATCACGGACCGGGTGAGCCCCGGCGTCGTCTACACCACCTTCCACCATCCGGACACGCAGGCTAACGTCATCACCACGGACTTCTCTGACTGGGCGACGAACTGCCCCGAATACAAGGTGACCGCGGTGCAGGTGGCGTTGACGAACGGACCTTCGGACTGGCAGGCGGACTACGCGGCCCAAGCCGAACGGGCCCGCCGCATCCTGCCTGCCGCGGAGTGACGTGCCTGTGATCTCCGGCATCATCCCGGCTGCGGCCCCCACGGCGCGCGTGCGCGTCGTGGCCCCCGGCTTGGGAGAGGCGAAGCGGACCCTCCCCGAGGAGACGCCCGTGGCCCTCGTCTATAACGGGGGCACTCAGGCCGTGATGATGGCGACCCCGGCGGACCTCCAGGATTTCGCCCTGGGCTTTTCCATCTCCGAAGGGATCATCGGGCGCGACCGCCTGCCCGAGGTGGAGGTCGTGGCCCATGATACCCCCTCCGGCCCCGCCATCGAGGCGCGGATGTGGGTCCCCGCCGAGACGGAGGCCGCCCTGATGGCCCGCCGCCGCGCCAATGTCGGTCCCGTGGGCTGCGGCCTCTGCGGCATCGATTCGCTGACCCAGGCGCTTCGTCCGCTCCCCGTGCTGCCCGAGGCCTATGTCGGCCTCACGGTCGCGGACGTGAAGTTCGCGCTGGGCGAGCTTCGCGAATGGCAGCCCCTCCATGACGAGACGCGGGCCGTCCATGCCGCCGGGTTCTGGCAGCCCGGCAACGGGATGCTCATCGCGCGCGAGGATGTGGGCCGGCACAACGCGCTCGACAAGCTGATCGGGGCGCTGGCCCGCGAAGGGATCGATCCCTCGATGGGGGCCATCGCGCTCACCTCCCGCCTGTCGGTGGAGATGATCCAGAAGACGGCCATGGCCGGCTGCCCGATCCTTCTCGCCGTTTCCGCCCCCACGGCCCGCGCCGTGCGGATCGCGGAGGAGGCGAACCTCACCCTGGCCTCCATCTCCCGAGGGGATGTGCAGGTCTTCACCCATCTCCGCCGCATCGTCCTTCGCCGAAGGGAGGCCCGCCGCCTTGGCCGCTAACGTCGCAAAGCTCGTCACCATGGCGAACCAGATCGCCACCTTCTTCGCCACCCAGGCCGGGGCCACGCAGGCCGCCGAAGTGGCGGGCCATCTCAAGGCCTTCTGGGAGCCGCGGATGCTCCAGGCCCTTTACGCCCATGTGGACGCGGGCGGCGAGGGCCTGTCGCCCCTGGTGATCGAGGCGGTCGGGCGGCTCCGTCAGCCCGCCTGAAGCCGGGGCTCCACCCGCCGCGCCACCCCTTCGAGGAACTGGTCCGTCAGCGCCTCGGCTGCGACCCCCACAAGGGCGCCCGCCGCGATGTCCGACGGGTAATGCGCGCAGCGAGGGATCTGGATCGCAGCCACGGCGGCCGCCGCCGCATAGGCCGGCACGCGAAGTTCGGGCCAGACCCGCGCCACCGCGCGCGCGGCCGAGACGGCATCGGCAGTATGACCGGACGGGAAGGAGTTCCACTCCTTCTCCACCGGCCCAAGAAGCTTCGTCTCGTAGCGCCCCTCGTTGGCCAGGACATAGGGCCGGGTGCGCGCCACCGTCTGCTTCACGACCGTCTTCATCGCCGTGGCGAGGCCCACGGCGGCCAGGAGGCGCAACCCCGTCTCGGTGATCCGGGGCCTTCCGGTCAGGACCCCGGCCCCGAGGACAAGCGCGCCTAGGGCGAACATCGGCGGCTGGTCGGCGACCTCGCTCAGTTGCCCGAGGGCTTCGGTGACGGGATGGTGCTGAAGCGGCGCGACGGCCTTGGCGACCGCGACGTCAGCATCCTCGACCTGTTCGATGGCATCTGAAATGGACATGATCCCCGAACGCGCCCGCGCCGGGAAAGTTGCAGCGGATCAGATGGACCGCTCCGCCACCCACTCCGCCCAGTCCTGATGCGAGCCCCCGAAGGCATTCAGGTCAACCGGGCCGCGGATGCCGGGCACGAGGCCCGTTCCCGAATACTGCCAGAAGGTCCAGCCCGCGACGCCGTAGCGGTCGGTGGGATGCGCGGCGGTGGAGCGGAGCCAGACCTCCTCGCCCGCGAAGCGGACCAGCTCGTTGCGCTCGAAGAAGCCGGGGTCGGTGTAGATGATAGGCCGCTGCCCGTAATGCGCCTCCAGGATGTCCATGAAGGTCTTGGCCTCGCTCCGCACGACCTCGGGCGCCGGGCGGGCGCGGCAGGTGGGCGACTGGGGGTTCCATTCGAGGTCGATGACCGGGGGCAGCATCCCCCGTTCCTTGGGGACGTTGGCGATGAACCAGCGGGCCTGCACCTCGGCGGGGGTGCAGAAGTAGTAGAAGTGGTAGGCCCCGCGCAGGACGCCCGCTTCCCCCGCCTGGCGCCAATGGTCGGCAAAGCCCGCATCGACCCGGTCGCCACCCTCGGTCGCCTTGATGAAGGCGAAGGTCACGCCATGCGCCCGCGCCGTGGGCCAGTCGATCCCGGTCTGATAGCGCGCCACGTCGATCCCGTGGACGGGATAGCCTGCGGGGCTGTGGCCCGGCCAGGAGACGGGCTGCGCATCGCCAAAGACAGGCGCCGCCGGGGCGGATCGCATATGGACCGAAGCCCCGCCCCCGCACCCTGCGAGCGTCAGCCCCGCCAGCAGCATCAGACCCCGAATCGTCCCGGACGCCAGTCGCAACATCGCACCCCTCCCCCGCATCGCCGGGCCAATCTGGGGCCAGGGGCCGGGTCCGCGCAAGCCGCTCCGTGGGGCCCCGAGCCGTTTCCCGCGGGACACCCTCAGCGCGGCTCCAGCCACGTACGGACAGCGTCGCGCATCAGCACCGTTTCCGTCAGCACGTCGTCGTGCAGCGTGCCCATGTAGTCCTGGTGCACGGCCTCCAGCGCCAGGGCCCCCTCGTAGCCCGCGTCGCGCAGGGTGCCGAGGAGGGCGGGGAAGTTGATGGTCCCCTGCGCGAACTTGGCCTGAAGCGCCCCGGGCCGGGCCTGCCGCAGATGCACATGGGCGGCGTGGGCGGCGAGGGGGTCCACCTCCTCCTGCCGGAAGCCCAGGCAGACGAAATGCGCGTAGTCGAGGGCGAGCCGCACCCCCGTGTCGTCGATCAGCCGCCGCACGAGGTCCGGGCTTTCGGCCCAGGACTGGACATGCGGCTCCACGCAGAGCCTTCCGCGGGCGCCGGGCACCTCAAGGAGCGCGCGAAGGCTCTCGGCCGCGACCCGGGCGGCGTCCCCGCGCGACTGGCCGGGGTTCACCACGCCGGGGAGGATGAAGACCGTCGGGATGCCGCCCGCCTCCGCAAAGCGCAGCACCGCATCAAGGTCCCGCAGGTTGGCGTCGAGCGTCCCGGGCAGCGCGAGGTTCCGGTCCTGCGGGTCGCGCCCGAAGAGGTGGTAGTAGTTCGCCACCCCAACCCCCAGCCCGCGCAGCCGCTCCGCCGCCCCGGCCGGGTCACCCAGGATCTCGGCCCTGTCCAATGCGGAGCGGTAGAAGAGCCCCACGTCGATCGCCTCGATCCCGAGCGCCTTCGCCACCCCCGCGACCTCCTCCAGCGAAAGCTGCGGAAACGACCAGGAGGTGACCGAGAGCCGCATCACGCGGCCCCCACCGTCTCGATCCGCCCCGACGCGGCGGAACGGTAGAGTGCGTCGAGAGCCCCCGTGACCCGCAGCCCGTTGCGCGCGTCCGAGGCGTTCTCGACCTCCTCCCCCGCGCAGAGCCTCGCGAAGGCCTTGACCGGCAGCGAGCCATCGTAAAGCCCGTCCAGATCGGTCAGGGGCATCGCCTCGTCGGCCCCGTCGTGGCGGCGCAGTTCCAGCCGGGCGGGGAGGTTGGAGAAGGTCAGCATCCCCTCCGTCCCGAAGAGCCGCACATCGGTGTGCATCCCCACATGCTTGGGCACTGTGGAGGCGCCCGACAGCGACATGGTCGCCCCGTTCGTCATCCGGCCCATCGCGGCGTCGTAATAATCCACGCCCGAGGGGGACTTGCCGTCGAGGCAGCCCATGGACTGCCAGCCCTCGCCCGTCACATGGGCCACCCAGGCCAGCGCGTGCGAGAGCTGCCCCCAGCCATACCCCCCCGCGCGGGCGGGATCGGCCCAGGTGGAGGCCGGCGGGCGGAAGAGGTGGTCCGCCGTCTCGGCCATCGACCGCCCCGCCATGAGGTCGTCGAGCTGCGATCCCATCTGGCAGACGACGTGCCGCAGCGCCCCGATCCGCCCCGCGCGCACCCATTCCGCCTCCCGCGCGCTCGCCCGGGTGAAGTTGAGGCCCGTGGGCACCATGACCTCGCGCCCCGCCCTCTCCGCCGCCTGGGCGATGGCGCGGGCGTCCTGGGTGGAGGTCGCCATGGGCTTTTCGACCAGAACGTGGCACCCGGCCTCCAGCCCCGCCACCGCGGGCCCCGCATGGGCGACATGGGGTGTCGCGACGACAAGGCCGTCGAGCCGCTCCTGCGCGAGCATCCGGTCGAGGTCGCGGTAGAGCGCCTTGACCCCGAAGCGCTCGCCCGCGACGCGCAGCCGTTCCGCGTCGAGGTCGCACAGCGCCACGACCTCCGCCTCCCGACAGGCCTGAAGGGTGGGGATGTGCATGAACACCGCCCACCAGCCGATCCCCACGATCCCGATCCGCGCCGCCATCGCCGCCCCCCTTTGGATTGCCCTTTGGGGAAGGCTACAGGCCGCCGGGCCGTCCCGCTATAGGCCAGCGGCCCCCGCCTGCCAGTCGCGCACCCCCTCCACGGGCCAGAGCAGCATGAGCACGTTGAGAGCGAGCCCGTCGCGGATGAGCCAGACGGTCACCGCCTCGAAGGCCAGGATCAGCGCGACCGAGGCCCAGACCGGAAGCTTGCGGGCCAGCCAGAAGCCCAGGGCCATGCAGGCCACGTCCATGACGGAGTTGAGGACCGCGTCGCCCAGATAATCCTTGGACACGGTGGCGGTCCGGTACCGCTCGATCACCGCGTCGGAGTTCTCCACGACCTCCCAGGCGCATTCCACGACCACGGCGATCAGGAATCGCCAGCCGAGGGGGAGCCGCCGCGCCACGAGCCAGAGCGCGGCGAAGAACAGGAGGCCGTGGATGATGTGGGACGGCGAGTACCAGTCGAAGAGGTGCTGCGACCCTTCCGGCCCCCAGGGGTCGTTGTACCAGAGCAGCACCCGCCCCGACGTTGCGAGGAGCTGCCGCCCGTCGATCAGGAGCCAGGCGGCCGAGGCGGCCACGACAAGAAGCGAAAGAATCCAGGGGCGTGCGTCGCGGGTCATGGACCCAGCGATGCACGCCCCCGACGCTCAGTGCAATCCGGGTCCCGGGCGAGGGATGGCGATAGCCCCCGGGCGTGTCAGATGCACTTCACGATCACGGGCTTCATCAGGTCGCCCCAGCAGCCGCCGCCGCAGTGGTGACGCTCCGAGCGGTTCAGCTCCACCGAAAGGCCCGCATTCACCGCCTCGCGGACGGCGGCGTTGAGCTCCTCGATCCGCTGGGCCACTTCTTCGATCCGCTCCATCTGCGCCTCGGTCAGGGCAAGGCCGTCGTCGAGCGTGTGCGAGGTCATGTCGAACATCTGCATATCTCCTCAGGCGTGGGTGAACTGGGCGGTCTCGGTGGATTCGCCCATGGCGGTCGTGGAGGACTTGCCCTGGGTGATGGTGGTCGCGACCTGGTCGAAGTAGCCGGTCCCGACCTCGCGCTGGTGGCGCACGGCGGTGAAGCCCCGCTCGGTCGCGGCGAACTCGCGCTGCTGCATCTCGCTGTAGGCGGCCATGCCCCGGTCGCGGTAGCCGTCGGCGAGGTCGAACATCGACAGGTTGAGGGAGTGGAAGCCCGCCAGCGTCACGAACTGGAACTTGTAGCCCATGGCGCCCAGCTCGCGCTGGAACTTGGCGATGGTCGCGTCGTCGAGCTTGGCCTTCCAGTTGAAGGACGGCGAGCAGTTGTAGGCCAGGAGCTTGCCAGGATACTTTGCATGGACAGCCTCCGCGAACTTGCGGGCGTCGTCGAGGTCGGGATGCGAGGTCTCCCACCACAGGAGGTCCGCAATCTCGGCATAGGCCATGCCCCGCGCGATGCAGTGGTCGAGGCCGGTGCCGGGCTTGAGCCGGAAGAACCCTTCGGTCGTGCGGTTCTCGCGGTCGATGAAGGGGTGATCCCGCTCATCGACGTCAGAGGTGATGAGCTGGGCGGATTCGGCATCCGTCCGCGCCACAGTGATCGTCGGCACGCCCATGACGTCGGCCGCAAGGCGCGCCGCGACGAGGTTCCTCTCATGCGCCGCCGTGGGGATCAGCACCTTGCCGCCCAGGTGGCCGCACTTCTTCTCCGACGCCAGCTGGTCCTCGAAGTGGACGCCCGCCGCCCCGGCCTCGATGAAGGCCTTCATGATCTCGAAGCTGTTCAGTGGCCCCCCGAACCCGGCCTCGGCATCCGCGACGATGGGGACGTACCAGTCGCGGGTGACATCGCCCTCGGACGCCTCGATCTCGTCGGCGCGGCGGAGGGTGCGGTTGATGCGGCGGCACAGCTCCGGCGCGGCGTTCGCGGGGTAGAGCGACTGGTCGGGGTACATCGCCCCGGCGGTATTGGCGTCCGCCGCGACCTGCCAGCCCGACAGGTAGATCGCCTTCAGCCCCGCGCGGACCTGCTGCATCGCCTGGTTGCCGGTCACGGCCCCCAACGCGTTGATGAAAGGCTCCTCGTGAAGCTGCTTCCAAAGCCGGTTCGCGCCGCGCTCCGCCAGCGTGTGCTGGATGGTCAGCGAGCCGCGCAGCTTCTGGACGTCCTCGGGCGTGTAGGGTCGATTGATCCCGTCGAAACGCCCCTCGGGGGCATGCGGGACGAGGTCCTGAAAGGTCAGTTCGGTCATTGCGGGTGTCCCATCGGGGGTTCCTGATGTGACCAATGATGCCCTCGTGCCGCGCTGCGGCAAGACGGACAGCCCCGCCGAAAGGTCCACTTGCAAAAATTCGACAAGGAGTAAATTGTCAAATTGTATGTCATTGTCAAAGGACGGACATCATGGACCAGAGCGGCCGCCGCAAGATCATGGCCGGGCCCCAACTCCGGCGCCTGCGGACCACTCTGGCCCTGTCGCAAAGCGCCATGGCGGCCGAACTCGGCGTCTCGGTCAGCTACCTCAACCTGGTGGAGCGCAACCAGCGCCCGCTGACCGCCCAGCTCCTGATCCGCCTGTCGGAAACTTACGCCATCGACGCCCGCGACTTCGCCGGCTCCGAGGACGCGCAGGGCGCCACCGACATCGAGGAGCTGCTGGCCGATCCGCTCCTCGCCCCGTTCCAGGTTCCCCGGGCCGAGCTTCGGGCCGCGCTCGACCAAGCGCCCACGCTGGTCGCGGCCTTCAAGCGCCTCCACGCGGCCTATGCGGCGGCGGCGGAGCTCGGCTCCGGCCCCGCGGGCGAACGGTCCGAGGCCGAGCGCGGCGCTCCCCTGTCCGGCGGCGGCGACGCGGTGGAGCAGGTCCGCACCTTCCTCCAGGACAGCAACAACCACTTCCCGACCCTGGAGGATCTGGCCGAGCGGATCAGCGTCGAACTCCCGCCCGGCGGCGACCCCCTGCCCGCCTTGGCCGACCGACTGGCGGCGCGCCATCAGGTCCGGGTTCAGGTCATGACGATGCAGGACATGGGCGTGACCTTGCGCCACTACGACCGGCACCGGCGCAAGCTCATGATCTCCGAACTCGTGGAGCCGCCGGGCCGCGCCTTCCAGGCCGCCGTCCAGATCGCCTTGTTCGAAGGCGGCGAGGCCATCGACGAGGTCCTGGCCGGGTCGGGCCTTCAGGACTCGCAGGCGAGGCGGCTCGGACGCATCACCCTCGCCAACTACTGCGCGGCGGCGCTGATGATGCCCTATGGCCGCTTCCTCGGGGCCGCGCAGGCGCTGGGCTACGACGTGGAGATGCTGGGCGCCCGCTTCGGGGCTAGCTTCGAGCAGGTGGCCCATCGCCTGACCACGCTGGCCCGCCCGCAGGCGCGCGGCATACCCTTCTTCATGGTCCGGGTGGACAATGCGGGCAACGTGTCCAAGCGCTTCTCCTCGGGCGCGTTCCCATTCTCGCGCTTCGGCGGCACCTGCCCGCGCTGGAACCTGCACGACGCGTTCCGCCATCCGGGCCGGATTCTCACGCAACTCGTGGAGCTGCCGGACGGCAAGCGCTGGTTCTCCCTCGCCCGCACCGTGCGCCGCGTCGCCACCCCCTGGGGCGAGCCCGAAGCCGCCTTTGCCGTGGGCCTGGGCTGCGAGGAGCGCTGGGCCGCGCAGCTCGTCTACGCCCAGGGCGCGCGCGAGACCCGGCCGACCGGCATCGGCGTGAACTGCCGCCTTTGCGAACGGCCCCATTGCCCAAGCCGCGCGGCCCCGGCCCTTCTGGGCGGGCTGGAGCTGAGCGAGGGCACGCGCGGGCTGTCGCCCTTCGGTCGCTAGGCCCCGGGGGGCAACGGGTGCCGCTGTTCGGCGATGACCTGCGCAAGGCGGATGACGAAGCTGGCCCAATCGACCCGGGGCGGTCGCGGAGCGCCCCCCGTCAGGTGCAGGCCGCGCAGCAACGGAAGCTCCGGCAGGGGCGGATCGTAGTGGATCATATCCATCCGGCTCCTCCCGGCCTTGCGGCCGTCCCCTTCGCCTGTTGCGCCGCGGCCCGGCATCGTGGCCAGCCGTGGCCCCTACCCTACCAAGCCGACGCGTCATGGTCCACCGGGCTGCGCACCCCGATCGGGGTCATCGCCTACCGAAGTTCCCCAAGGCGGTCCAATGCTGACGCAGTCCAGTCATTGTTTCGCCCCCTCGCGGGGCGACGCTGGGCCATGCGGCGGGATGAGGGGGATTCGGCCATGGCATTCGACGACTGGATGGGTCAGATCCTGACCGACCTGAGCCCGTTTCTGGAGGACTCCGGCTTCGCCCATGTGCGGGCCGCCGCCCCGGGCGGCTCTCCTGACACCAACGTGATCGACTTCGCCCAAGCGACGGCCCGCCACCGGGTGCGCCAGGGCCCGGCGATACGGATGCTGAGCCTGCGCACTCTCGATGGCGGCTCGGCGGAGACGGGCGTCTGGGGCCCCCTCCACGGCTGACGCCGTCGCGCGGGCGGAACAGGTCCGACCCTTCCTCGTTCAGACCCTAGGCGATCTGAGGAGGAGAGGATCATGGCCGACGACCGCGAGGACCGCATCCGCAAGCGCGCCCATGCGCTCTGGGAGCAGAACGGCCGCCCGGAGGGTCGGCACGAGGAGCACTGGCAGCAAGCCAGCCAAGAGGCGGAGGGCGGCTCCGCAGGGCCGCAGCACGACGACGCCCCGATGCCGGACGGAAACGAGCCGGCCGGCAAGTCCCTGGACGAGATCGCGACGGGCGAGCACCAGGGCCCCTGAGCGGCGACCTCGGCAGCGGCCCAGCCGCCCGGGCTGCGCCCGCATCGCCGGTCCCCTGCCGCCCGCTCGATCACGGCTCCCTGACCGGCCAAAAGGGCGACAAGCCGGAGAGTTCGAGGATCAGGGGCACGAACTCCGATCCGGCCGCCCGCCGTGCCAGTCCCCCTGCCCGGCTCCGGCCTGTGCGGAACTCCACAACGG
>CADCUU010000445.1 GCA_902805995.1 uncultured Rubellimicrobium sp. | reverse complement strand
CGCGCCAGCTTCGCCTGCGCGACCTCGCCGGGCTGATCGTGATCGACTTCATCGACATGGAGGAGCGCAAGAACAACGTCTCCGTCGAGAAGCGCTTCAAGGACAAGCTCAAGACCGACCGCGCCCGCATCCAGGTGGGCCGCATCTCGGGCTTCGGCCTCCTCGAAATGTCGCGCCAGCGCCTGCGGCCGGGGATGCTCGAATCCACGACGCAGCCTTGCCCGCATTGCCACGGCACGGGCCACCTGCGTTCCGACGACAGCGTCGCGCTGATGATCCTGCGCCAGCTCGACGAGGAGGGCGTGCGCGGCCGGACCAAGGAGGTTCTCCTCCGCGTGCCCGTGGGCATCGCCAACTACCTGATGAACCACAAGCGCGAGCACATCGCCGGCATCGAGCAGCGCTACTCCATGGCCGTCCGGGTGGAGGCCGACCTCAAGCTCGTCTCCCCCGACTTCGCCATCGAGAAGTTCAAGACCGCCACCCGCGCCGTGCCGGACGCGCGCACCATCGTGATGGCCGGCCAACCGGCGCTGATGGATGACGAGGAGGTCCTCGTCGAGGAGGAGATCCTCGAGGAGGAGGTCATTGAGGCGCCCATCGAGGTTGAGGCCGTCGAGGCTCCTACCGCCGCCGCTGCGACGGCCGAGGAGGATGATCGGCCCCGCAAAAAGCGCCGCCGTCGGCGTCGTCGGCGCAACGGCGACCGCGTCGAGGGCCAGAACGGCGACTCGCTCGCTCTGGACTCCGAGGAGGACGGCGACGAGATCGACGAGGACGACGACGCGTCCGAGCCGCTCGAAGCCGCCGAACCGCCCCAGGCCGAGATCGCTCCGGAGCCCGCCCCCGTGACGGTCGACGTAGCCCCGGAGGTCCCGGCCGCCGAAGCCGAGCCCGCCGCTCCCGAAGCGCAGCCCGAGGAGGCTCCTGCCCCCAAGCGCCGGACCCGCAGCCGCAAGGCCGCGACCGAGGAGGCCGCACCGGCCCCGGAGCCCGTCGCCGAGGAAGCCCCAGCCCCCAAGCGCCGGACCCGCAGCCGCAAGGCCGCAACCGAGGAGGCCCCCGCACCCGCCGAGGCTCCAGCCGCGGAGGAGGCCAAGCCCAAGCGCACGCGCCGGACTAAGGCCGCTGCTGCCCCGGCCGAAGTGGCCCAGCCCGCGCCCAAGGACCCGGACGACCTTGTCCAGGCCTCCGTCGCCCTCGATGACGAGCCCGCGATCATGGTCGATGGGCCCGCCGCTCCCGCCCAGGAGAATGCGCCCTCGGCCGAACAGGTCTTCGCCGACACGCCCGCAGCGACTCCTCAGCCCGAGGCACCGGCCGAGAAACCCAAGCGGCGCGGCTGGTGGTCGACCGGGCGCTGACATCGCCGCTGTGAACAATTAGAATGGGCCCCGCAGTTCGATCTGCGGGGCCCTTTTTCATGTCCGGCGGCATAAGTCGCAGCAGGCGTCTGTCCTGGGTTCAGGCGGCCACGCGATCCCCGCGCCGGATCAGATGCACCTGCGCCCCGTCCTCGATCCGGCTGCCCAGATGATCGTGCCCGGCCTGCGAACAGAAATGCGGCAGGTCGATCGCCGCCATCGCATCGGTCGCAAGCACTCGCAGCACCTCGCCGGGCGCCATTCCTTCCAGCACTTTCCGGGCCCGCAGGACGGGCAGGGGGCAGAGCAGGCCCCGGGCGTCCACCTCCCGATCAGGCGTCATGGCGCCCCCGGAATGTCGAACCCCGGCGCCGCCAGTTCGAACCCCTCGAACCGGAAGCCAGGGGAGACGGTGCAGCCCACGAGCGTCCATTCCCCGGTGCTCCGGGCCGCCTGCCACCAGTTCTCGGGCACGATCACCTGCGGCGACTGACCGGCGAGGAGGTCCGATCCCAGCACGCGATTCTCTGCAGGACCAGCGTCAGTCACCGCCAGCGACAGGACCAGCGGCGCGCCCGCATGGAAATGCCAGATCTCCACGGCATCCACGCGGTGCCAGTGGCTCCGCTCACCCGCACGCAGGAGAAAGAGGATCGCCGTCCCGGTCGGCCGCGCGCCTGGCAGCGCCTCGGCGACCCAGGTCTGCCGGTACCAGCCCCCCTCGGGATGCGGCGTCAGGGCCAGCCGCGCGATGATCTCGTCGGCGGTCATTCGTCGTCCTCTTCCCACATCTGAAGATGCAGCGCGTGGAGCATGCGGTGCACGAACGGAAAAAGCACTACGCTGAGGAGAGCGGTCCAGGCCAGGCCCGCTGCGATCGCATAGCCGCCGGCGAACAGCTTGGATGCGACATCCGGCATGTCAGCCGAGGGA
>CADCUU010000444.1 GCA_902805995.1 uncultured Rubellimicrobium sp. | reverse complement strand
CGAGATGCCGTTCAGGGCGGCCCCGCCCTCCCAACCCGTCGCCGGGACGTCGCATTGACATTCCCTGCCCCGCGCCCACATACCGCGCCCCGCCATCGCCTGGCCCGGAGTGTCCCATGCCCGTTGTCGTCGTTGAATCACCGGCCAAGGCCAAGACGATCAACTCCTACCTGGGCAAGGACTATACGGTCCTCGCCTCCTTCGGGCATGTCCGCGACCTGCCGGCCAAGGACGGCTCGGTGGACCCCGACCAGGGCTTCGCGATGGAGTGGGAGGTCGCGGCCGATTCCAAGAAGCACCTCAAGGCCATTGCCGACGCACTCAAGGACGACCCTAACCTCATCCTCGCCACCGACCCTGACCGCGAGGGCGAGGCGATCTCCTGGCACCTGACCGAGGCGCTGCGCGACCGCAAGGCGATCAAGCCCGCGACCCAGGTGTCACGCGTCACCTTCAACGCCATCACCAAATCCGCCGTGGCCGAGGCGATGAAGCATCCCCGGCAGGTGGACGTGCCGCTGGTGGACGCCTACCTCGCCCGCCGCGCGCTGGACTACCTCGTGGGGTTCAACCTGTCCCCCGTGCTCTGGCGCAAGCTGCCGGGCGCCAAGTCGGCGGGCCGCGTCCAATCCGTCTGCCTACGCCTGATCGTGGAGCGGGAGATGGAGATCGAGGCCTTCCGCGCCCAGGAATACTGGACCGTGGAGGCTCTGCTGAAAACGCCGCGCGGCAAGGAGTTCACCGCGCGCCTCGTGTCCCATGCGGGCAAGAAGCTCGACAAGTTCGACCTGCCCAACCAGGCCGCGGCCGAGCTTGCGGTGGCGTCGATCCAGCATCGCGACCTGTCGGTGACGAGCGTGGAGGCCAAGCCCGCCTCCCGCCACCCGTCCGCGCCCTTCATGACCTCGACCCTCCAGCAGGAGGCGTCGCGCAAGTTCGGCTTCGGCGCCAAGGCGACGATGTCGGCGGCGCAGCGGCTCTATGAGGCCGGGCACATCACCTACATGCGGACCGACGGCATCGACATGGCGCCCGAGGCGGTCATGGCCGCCCGCGACGCGATCAAGGACCGCTTCGGGGCGGAGTACCTGCCCAAGTCGCCGCGCATGTACAAGAACAAGGCCAAGAACGCGCAGGAAGCGCATGAATGCATCCGCCCCACGGACATGACCCGTGACGCGGCCTCCCTGCGCATCACCGACAGCGACCAGCGCAAGCTCTACGACCTGATCTGGAAGCGCACCCTCGCCTCCCAGATGGCCGAGGCGCGGCTGGAGCGCACGACCGTGGAGATCGGGAGCCAGGACGGCCAGGTGGGCCTGCGGGCGACCGGGCAGGTGGTGCTCTTCGACGGCTTCATGGCCGTGTACACGGAGGGGCGCGACGACCCCGCGCCCGGCGCGCAGGACGCCGAGGACGACGACGCCCGCCTGCCGCAGATGACCCAGGGCGACGCGCTCCAGAAGCAGGCTGTCACGCCCGAGCAGCACTTCACCCAGCCGCCCCCCCGCTACACCGAGGCGACCCTCGTCAAGCGGATGGAGGAGCTGGGCATCGGGCGCCCGTCGACCTACGCCTCCATCGTTACGACGATCCAGGACCGCGAATACGTCCGCAAGGACAACGGCCGCCTCATCCCCGAGGACAAGGGCCGGCTGGTCACGATCTTCCTCACCAACTACTTCCGGCGCTACGTCGAATACGACTTCACCGCGGGGCTGGAGAACCAGCTCGACCACATCAGCGCGGGCGAGGCCGACTACAAGGAGGTGCTCGCGCAGTTCTGGCGCGACTTCTCGGCCGCCATCGCCGAGACGGCGGATCTCCGCATCGGCGAAGTGCTGGACAAGATCGACGAGGTGCTGTCCCCGCACCTCTACCCTCCGCGCGAGGACGGGACCGACCCGCGCCAGTGCCCGGTCTGCGGCAAGGGGCGGCTGTCCATGCGGACCGCGCGCACCGGCGGCGCCTTCATCGGCTGCTCCAACTACCCCGACTGCCGCTTCACCCGCCCCTTCGGCCCCCCTTCGGAGGATGGCGCCACCCAAACGGGCGAGCGTCTCCTCGGCCATGACAACGGCGACCCGATCCACCTCAAGGACGGGCGCTTCGGCCCCTATGTCCAGCGCGGAGAGGTCACGGCCGAGGTCCCGAAGCCCCCGCGCGCCTCCCTCCCCAAGGGCTGGGACGCGGCCTCGATGGATCTGGAAAAGGCGCTGCGCCTCCTCGCGCTGCCCCGCCTCGTGGGCACCCACCCCGAGGACGGCCAGCCGATCGAGGCCGGGATCGGGCGCTACGGCCCCTT
>CADCUU010000443.1 GCA_902805995.1 uncultured Rubellimicrobium sp. | reverse complement strand
GGGGGGCCTGTCCGAACTGAAGCTCGATGAAGTTGCCGATCATCATGTTCTTGCCGCCGCCCAGGACGCGGGGGACGACGTAAGCCCCGAGGGACGGGATGAAGACGAGGATGCAGCCCGCGACGATGCCGGGCCGGACCATAGGCAGGATCACGCGGCGCAGGGTGGCCCAGCGAGAGGCGTAGAGGTCGTAGGATGCCTCCAGGAGGCGCATGTCGAAGCGGTCGATGGCGGCGTAGAGCGGCAGCACCATGAGGGGCAGGTAGACGTAGGTCATGCCGATCAGGGTGGCCGCGTCGGTGAGCAGGATCTGGAACGGCCTGTCGATGACGCCGGCGGCGAGGAGGACGGTGTTGAGGAGGCCTTCGTTGCGGATGATCTCCATGATGGCGAAGGTGCGGATCAGGAGGTTGGTCCAGAAGGGGATCGTGATGAGGAAGAGCCACAGGGGGCGCGTGTTCTGGGGCCTCGTGGCGATGAACCAGGCGGTGGGCAGGCCCACGGCGAAGGTGATGAGGGTGGTCACCACCGACAGCCAGAGCGAGCGCCAGAAGATCGCGAGATGCGCGCCGGCGGCGGAAACCGTGCCGTCGAAGATGTCGCGCTGGAGGAAGACGCGGAACCAGGCCTCTCCGCTCGGGGGGAGCTGGACGCCGCCGTAGTCGCCTTGGGACAGGAAGGAGAACAGGACCACGATCAGGAGGGGCCCTGCGGCCCCAAGGGCCAGGAGGAGGAGGGCGGGGGTGGAGAGGAGCCAGCCCGCGCGGGCGCGGCGGCGGTCGCGGAGGAACTCGGCGGCGGAAAGGTCGGTCATCAGTCGGCCAGGACCTGCACGGCGCCCGGGACGGGGCGCAGGCCCACGGGAGTGCCGGGCGCGAGGGCCGCGTCGCCGGACGGGTTCGACTGGATACGCGCGACGACCGGCGTGCCGTCCGACAGGCGCAGGTGGAGGTGGCTGTCGGTGCCGAGATAGGTCGCGCCCTCCACCTTGGCGGGGATGGCGCCGGGCTCGGTCGCGTCGGTCAGGCGGATCTGCTCGGGCCGGATCGCGACGGTAACGGGGCCTTGGCCCGAGTGATGGCCCGTACCTTCGCCCAGGAGTTCGCCGGAGAGGAGGCGCAGGACGCCGCCCTGGGCCGTGGCGGGGAGGAAGTTGGTCTCTCCGATGAAGTCGGCCACGAAGCGGTTCAGGGGGCGGTTGTAGATTTCGCGCGGGGGGCCGACCTGGAGGAGCTTGCCCGCCGACATCACGCCGATGCGGTCGGACATGGTGAGCGCTTCCTCCTGGTCGTGGGTGACGAAGACGAAGGTGATGCCCGTCTCGTGCTGGAGGCGCTTGAGTTCGGACTGCATCTCCTTGCGGAGCTTGAGATCGAGGGCGGAGAGGGGCTCGTCGAGGAGGAGGACCTCGGGCTGGGGGGCCAATGCGCGGGCGAGGGCCACGCGCTGCTGCTGGCCGCCCGAGAGCGCGTCGGGGCGGCGGTTCGCGAGGGTGTCGAGGCGGACGAGGGCGAGCATCCGTTCGGTGGTGCTCGCGACTTCGGCCCGGGGCTTGCCCATCATCTCCAGGCCGAAGGAGACGTTCTGGGCGACGGTGAGGTGGGGGAAGAGGGCGTAGGACTGGAAGACGGTGTTGACGCGGCGGCGGTTCGGCGGATCGGCGGTGATGTCCTGGCCGTTCAGGAGGATGCGGCCTTCGGTCGGAGTCTCGAAGCCCGCGATGCAGCGCAGGAGGGTGGTCTTGCCGCAGCCGGAGGGGCCGAGAAGGGTGAAGAACTCCCCCCTCGCCACGGTGACGGACACGTCGTCGAGGGCGCGGACTTCTCCGCTTCCCTGGCCGAAGCGCTTGACGACATGCTTGGCCTCGACGGCCGGTCCTGCGGTCACGTGCCGATCTCCCTGTCGTGTGGGCTCATGCTGCATCGGGGCGGGCGGGGTTGTCCAGCAGGGGCGGGCGGCGGTGGAACCAGGGCTGGGCCAGCTCGATCTCTCGCGCCAAAGCGATGAGCAGCTCGTCCTCTCCGAAGGCGGCGGCGATCTGGACGCCGACGGGGAGGCCGTCCGACGTCCAGTGGAGGGGGAGCGAGGCGGCGGGCTGGCCCGAGGCGTTGAAGGCGGTGCAGAACGGGGAATAGGGCCAGACGCCGTTGGGGCCGAGGCGGTAGGCGGCGTAATCCTCGCTCGCGTGGTTGAAGCGGCCGATGCGGGCGGGCGGTTCGGCCATGGTGGGGGAGAGGAGGATGTCGATTCCCTGGAAGGCGGCGGCCATCTGGCGCCCGTAGGCGTGGATGGTCCCCAGGGCGGCGGGGG
>CADCUU010000442.1 GCA_902805995.1 uncultured Rubellimicrobium sp. | reverse complement strand
AAGCTTGGCGCAACATCGCGATCAACGAATGGCTGATGGGCACGCCGGTGAACATGGGAATGTGGTAGAGCAGGACCCTGAGCCGGTCGTCGGCCACGCCCTCGATCACCTTGGCATAGAAGCGGAACAGCCCTTCGTCGGAAAAGGCCTTGTAGTAGAAGGGCGGCAGCATGACGACGCCGCGCGCCCCCGCCTGAACCGCATGCCGTGTGAGCGCGACGGTGTCGGTCACC
Source organism: uncultured Rubellimicrobium sp. (assembly GCA_902805995.1). Taxonomy (GTDB): domain Bacteria; phylum Pseudomonadota; class Alphaproteobacteria; order Rhodobacterales; family Rhodobacteraceae; genus Rubellimicrobium. The sequence continues at coordinate 11,039 of CADCUU010000442.1, read as the reverse complement.
GAAGGAACGGAGGTGCCGGGCAGCAGCGCATCGGCCGGCACGCCCGCCGCGAGCGCGGCCTCCAGAAGGTCCATCCTCTCGCGGATGCCGAAGCTGGCGGCCTCGCCGGTCGAGCCCAGGAGCGCGACTCCGTGGCAGCCTTCCTCAAGGAGGGCACGTGCGTGAGCGCCGAAGAGGGGGAGGTCGGGCGTGCCGTCCTCCTTCAGGGGCGTGGCGGCGGCGCAGAAGACGCCTTCGATGACAAAGCTCATTCTGGACGTCCTCCGCTGACCAGCCTGCGGGCGTAGGCGATGGCCTCGTTCATGTTGCCGTGGTTCGCGATGCCCTTGCCGGCGATGTCGAACGCCGTGCCGTGATCGACCGAGGTGCGATCGATGGGCAACTCCACCGAGACGTTGACAGCCGTATCGAAGGCCACGAGCTTGACCGGGATGTGTCCTTGATCGTGGTACTGCGCGACCACGAGATCGAAGGCCCCGGCATAGGCGCGGTAGAACAGGGTGTCGGCCGAGATCGGGCCATAGGCGTCGATGCCCTCGGCACGCGCCGCGGCGACGCCGGGCGCGATGTGGTCGTCATCCTCAGTCCCGAAGAGGCCATTCTCACCGCAATGGGGGTTGATGCCCGCGACGGCGATGCGCGGGCTCGCGATGCCAATGCGCTTAAGATGCGCGTTCCCTGCGCGGATCGTCGCCAGGACGCGCTCGGCCGTCAGCCGCTGGATCGCCTCCTTGAGCGAGACGTGCGTCGAGACGTGGATAACCTTGAGCCGCTCAGACGCGAGCAGCATGTAGGCCGCCTTGGCTCCGGTCAGGGATCGCAGCATCCCGGTATGGCCGTCGTAGTGATGGCCGGCGGCGTTCAGCGCCTCCTTGTTGATGGGCGCGGTCACGATGCAGCCGATCACGCCCGCTTCGGCGTCGCGCACGGCCTTCTCGATGAAGCGGAACGCGGCGTCGCCGGCTACGGCCGATAACTGGCCCCAGGGCAAAGGGGCGCCCTCGACGGGCAGATCGACGACTTGACCTTCCAGATCGACCTCGACCCCCAGGGCTGACCGCGCCGCCTCCAGGGTGGCCAAGTTGCCGTAGATCCGCGTACGGGCACGGTCGCGCTCGCCCATCTCGGCGAGGGCACGGACGCAGATCTCGGGCCCGACCCCGACCGGGTCGCCCATGGTGATGCCGATGATGTCGCTCATGCCAAGCCTCCGCTTGCGTTCTTCCAGCCGGGCGCGAGGTGGACGTATTTGATCGCACGGCGGTGATAGGTGTAGGCGATGTGGAGCCCTCCATCCGGCCCTTCGAGGAGCCAGGGATAGGACATCTCCTTGTTCCGCCCGTCGGTGGAGTCGTTCGAAAGGCAGGTGCCCGGACCGTCCTCAATGATGATCCGCGCCGGGAAGGTCCGCCCGCCGTCAGAGGAGAGGCAGACCGCCACCGGCGCCCGGGGCACGCCCCAGACGGGCACGCAGCCCCCTTCTGGACTGGCGTCCGGGCGGGCATCATCCTCGCCCAGCTCGTCATAAAGCGAAGCGCGCCGGTCCGGTGAGGTTGCAGCGGAGGCGGGATTGCAGATCATCGCGACCTCGCCCGAGGCGAGGCGGATCGCCGCGATGGAGGAGTTGTTGTTGGGGACATCGGTCGGCTGGGGAGCGGACCAGCGGCGACCGCCATCCAGGCTTTCAGAGCGGTGGACGACGTCCGCCTGCCGACGCCGATAGAAGGCGGCGAAGCGACCCTCCCCGAGCGCCACGGGGCTCATATGGACCGAGCCGATGGAGTCCGGCACATCCTCCAGCGTCCAGGTCGATCCCGCATCGGTCGAAACCCCGACCGCTGCGACATCGTGACTGCCGTTCCAACGCTGGCCGGGCCTTTGGATGCAGCGGAAGATCGGCAGCAGCCAGGCTCCGTCCTCCCGCACGACCACGGGGGCCCGAATGAAGCAGCCGAGCGGCAGATCAAGGAAGCGCCCCTCATCCGCCGAGATCAGGGTCGGATCCTCCGGGTTGCGGCTCAGGCGGGCCATTCGGATCTGGCACTCATCCTGGTTCCCGGAAGGCTGGGCCGTGTGGAAGAGCCAGAGCCCCCCGTCGGGCGCCGTGAAGATGACGGGGTTCTGCTCCGAACGATGAGGGTCGCCACTGAGCGGCTGCGCAGGACCCCACTGGAAGGTGCCCGCCGGAAGGATCGACGCATGGATCGAGATGTCCGACTTCCCCTCCAGCGTCCCACCGAACCAGGCGCAGATCAGGGCGCCGTCGGATAGGTGAGCCAGGAAGGCGGCGTGGTTCTGCACCTTGGGCGAGGGCAGGAACGCTTCATGTCGCCCCGGCCCTGCCTCAGAAAGAACGCCGGTCATGGCTGTGGCGATGTCATCGGGTCCCATGCCTGGCTCCTCGTCCGGTAGGTAGGCCTGCACGATCACCTTCCTCGCAATGTTGTCAAGTTGAAGTTGCCGTTCTAGCGCTGGAACCAGAATCACTATGAGGGCTCTTATCGTTTTAAATCAGCGGTATGGAAACATTAACATTTTGCACCTTAGGCAAGAACACCGATCTTGTTGACAAGATATCTTTGGCTGTGCATGGTCTGGGCGCCGAACATGGAGGATGTTCGGATGCGGGAGGAGCGCTTGACCCACCAAGCCAGCAGAACTGCGCCCGCGGCCCTCGCAGTGGGGCTAGCGGCAAGCGCCGCCGCCCTCGCCGCCGTGGATGCGGCAATCGTGCGGGCGCTTGGTGGATCAGTGCATCCCTTCGTGATCGGCTTCTTCCGGGCGGCCTTTGGCGCTCTTGCGATCCTGCCCTGGGTTGCGGTGCGGCCCGATGTCCTCAGGACGGCCTTTCCCCTGCGGCAGCACGCAATGCGCGCGGGGTTGAAGCTGCTCGCGCTGGTCTCCTTCTTCGCGGCGTTCTCCTACGGCCAGCTGACCGACGTGACCGCGATCGCCTTCACGTCGCCCATCTTTGTGGTCCTCGGTGCCGCAGCGATGCTGGGCGAGCGGCTGAGGCTCCTGACGATCCTTTGCGTTCTGGCCAGCTTCCTGGGCGCGCTCTTGGTGGTCCGTCCCGACGGCGGGCTGACCATGGGCATGGGCTTCGCGCTGATCGGGGCGATGCTCACGGCGCTCATCCAGCTCATGCTCAAGACCATGTCGTCCGGCGACCGGACGGATACGCTGGTGGCCTGGAACCTGCTCCTGACCGCGCCCATGGCGCTGATTCCGGCGCTGCTCGTCTGGACGACGCCGACGCTTTGGGAAGGCGGTCTGCTGATGGTCCAAGGCGTCCTGGGCGCGGCCAACATGTCGCTCATGACCCATGCCTTCAGCCTGGCTCCCGCGAATATCGTGGCGCCCGTCGACTTCCTGCGGCTGCCGCTGGTCGCCGCAGCCGCTTACGTCCTGTTCGGGGAAGTGGCCGGTCCGGCGACCTGGCTCGGCGGCGCCATCATCTGCGGGTCGGCCTTGCTGGCCTTGCGAAGCTCACGGGCCGCCATGCCCGGAGCCAATAACAAACTCTGATCGTCATCTGGGAGGAAGACACATGTTCGGAAGAGTGATGACCTGGGGGGCACTCATGCTCGCCACAAGCCTGACGCCCGCCTGGGCGCAGGACGACAAGGCGGTCACCATCGTCCTCAACGAAGAGGTCGATGTCATGGAGCCCTGCATGGCGACGCGCTCCAACATCGGACGGGTGATCCTGGGCAACGTCAACGAGACGCTGACCGAGCTCGACGTGCGCGGCGACCAGGGCCTGATGCCCCGCCTCGCCGAGGCATGGGAGCAGCAGGAGGACGGCAGCTGGCGCTTCACGCTGCGCAAGGGCGTCACGTTCTCGGACGGGTCGACCTTCGACGCCAACGACGTCAAGCACTCGTTCGACCGGGTCTTCGACCCGACCATTACCTGCGAGGCGGCGCGCTACTTCGGCGGCATGACGGTTACGGCAAATGTCGTTGATGACCATACGATCGACTTCGTGGTGGACCCGGTGCAGCCGATCCTGCCGCTTCTTCTGTCGCTCGTGACGATCGTGCCGTCGGAGACCCCCATCGAGTTCGTTCGCGATCCGATCGGCACCGGCCCTTATGTGCTCAGCGAATGGTCCCCGGGCCAGCAGATCGTCCTCACCCGTCGCGACGACTACTGGGGCACGGCGCCCGAAGTCACGCAGGCGACCTATGTCGTCCGTACCGACCCCGCCGTGCGCGCCGCGATGATCGAGGCTGGCGAGGCCGACATTGCGCCCACGATCTCCCAGGACGACGCCACCAATCCAGCAACGGACGTTTCCTACCTGAACTCCGAGACCGTCTACCTCCGGCTCGACACGTCCCAGGCCCCGATGGACGACCTTCGGGTGCGCCAGGCGCTCAAGATGGCCATCGACCGCGAAGCCTTCATCGGCACGCTGGTCCCGCAGGACGCGCTCCTGGCGACGGCGCTCTACGGGCCGACGACCCAGGGATGGAACCCCGACGTGCAGGTGCCGGCCTACGATCCGGAAGGCGCTCAGGCGCTTCTGGAGGAGGCGCGCGCCGACGGGGTGCCGGTCGACACGCCGATCACCATCATCGCCCGCACCGCGAACTTCCCGAACGTCACCGAAGTGATGGAGGCCATCCAGCAGATGCTGCAGGAGGCGGGGTTCACCGTCGAGCTGCAGATGGTCGAGGTGGCTGAGCACGAGGTCTACTACTCGAAGCCGTACCCGACCGACCGCGGCGTCTACATGATCGCGGCGATGCACGACAACCGCATGGGCGACCCGAGCTTCTCGGCCTACTTCAAGTACCACTCCGAAGGGCGCCAGTCCGGCATCGCGGATCCGAACGTGGATGATCTGATCACCCGTGCGTCGGCGGCGACGGGCGAGGAGCGGAACGCGCTCTGGTCGGAGCTGCAGGCCTATGTCCACGACGAGATCGCGGCGGACATCCCCCTGTTCCACATGGTCGGTTTCGCCCGAGTGGCCGAGAACATCGACTGGACGCCGACCATCGCCACCAACTCGCAGCTTCAGCTGTCGGAAATCGGCTTCAAGGAATGATGCCGGGGGCGCGGGGGACCTTCTCCCGCGCCCGCCTCTCTGGTGCGAGGACGCCCTACCATGCTGAAGTTCATCCGAAAGCGCTCAGTGGCCAGCTTGATCTCGCTGGTGGGGCTTGTCGTTCTGGTGTTCTTCCTGTCGCGGCTGACGGGCGATCCGACCGACCTCTACCTTCCCGTCGACGCGACGGACGCGATGCGTGAGCAGTTCCGGGAGATCTACGGCCTGAACGATTCCCTCATCGTGCAGTTCGGCCGCTATGTGGGCGACCTCGTCCAGCTCGACTTCGGCGAGTCCATCCGCAAGGCCCGCCCCGCCATCGACGTGGTGCTTGAGGCCTTCGTCTGGACCCTCCAGCTCGCCGTTATCACGATGACCCTCGTGACCGTGGCGGCCATCGTCGTGGGCTCCCTTGCGGCGTTCCGTGTCGGAGGCTTCTTCGACCGTGTCTCGGGCATCGTCTCGCTGGTCGCGGCCTCCGCGCCCGACTTCTGGATCGCTATCGTCGCCATCGTGGTCTTTGCCGTGGGCCTGGGCTGGCTGCCCACCTCCGGCACCGGGACGGTGTGGCACTGGGTCCTGCCGATCTCCGTGCTCTTCATCCGGCCCTTCGGCCTTATCGTGCAGGTCGTGCGCGGCTCGATGATCAGCACGCTCTCGTCGGCCTATGTAAAGACGGCCCGCGCCAAAGGCGTTCGCACCAGATCCATCATCTTCGTCCACGCGCTGCGCAACGCCATGCTGCCGGTCATCACCGTCATCGGCGACCAGGCCGCCTCGCTCCTCAACGGGGCTGTCGTGATCGAGACGATCTTCGGCTTCCCGGGCGTGGGCAAGCTCATGATCGACTCCATCCTCCAGCGCGACTTCACCGTGGTGCTTGCCTCGATCATCGTCACGGCCTTGGCGATCTTCGTGATGAACCTGCTGATCGACCTGACCTACGCGGCCCTCGACCCGCGCATCCGTCATTGAGGACTCCGTCCATGAGCAACATGCCACTGGCGTCCGACGGGACGGCCCTCCCCGACCAGCCCAGCGCGCTACGGCGGTTCCTGCGGATGCTCTGGGCCGACAAGTTCGCCTTGATAGCGGCCATCTTCCTCCTGATCGTTGTCGTCATGGCGCTGGTTGGCCCGGCTTGGCTGGGCGAGGTCGCGCAGAAGCAGAACCTTCGCGGGCGCAACGCGCCGCCGTTCGACTGGGAACGCGGCATCCTTTGGTGGCTCGGCGCCGACTCGCTCGGTCGACCGCTCCTGGCGCGGATCATCGTCGCCGCGCAGAACACGATCATGGTCGCCGCGGGCGCGGTTCTCTTCTCGGCGCTGATCGGGACAAGCCTGGGCCTCGTCGCCGGTTACGCATCCCGGCGCGTGGGTGAGGGGATCATGCGGCTGGCGGATGTGATCATGTCCTTCCCGTCCCTCCTCCTCGCTGTGATCGTGCTCTACATCCTGTCCCCGTCGGTCACCAACGTCATCATCGTGCTGGCGATCACGCGCATCCCCGTCTACCTGCGCACGACCCGGGCCGAGGTGCTGGAGATCCGCGAACGCATGTTCGTGTCCGCGGCCCGGGTCATGGGAGCATCGCCGCGCCGCATCGTGCTCCGCCACATCCTGCCGGTCGTCTTGCCCACGCTGATGACCATTGCAACGCTGGACTTCGCCTATGTGATGCTGGCCGAGAGCGCCCTGTCCTTCCTGGGCATCGGCATCCAGCCGCCCGAGATCACGTGGGGGCTGATGATCGCGCAGGGCAAGGAGCATCTGACGCGGGCATGGTGGCTGTCGTTCTGGCCCGGCCTTGCGATCATCCTGACCACTCTTTCGCTGAACCTCCTGTCGAACTGGCTGCGCATCGCGCTGGACCCGACGCAACGCTGGCGCCTGGAAATGAGGGGACGCTCCAATGCCTGACCATCTGCTCGAGGTGCGCGATCTCTCGGTCGAGTTCCATACGCTGGCGGGCGTCGTGAAGGCCGTCCGGAACGTCAGCTGGTATGTCGACAGGGGCGAGACCCTGGCGATCCTGGGCGAGTCCGGCTCGGGCAAGTCCGTTTCGACAGCGGCGATCCTGGACCTGATCGACATGCCGCCCGGCCGGATCACATCGGGCGAGATCCGCTTCGACGGCCGCGACCTCCTCAGGCTTGGTTCGGCCGAACGGCGCGACATCAACGGCCGCCGGATCGCGATGATCTTTCAGGACCCGCTGAGCCACCTCAACCCGGTCTACACGGTCGGCTGGCAGATCATCGAAACCATGACGGCCCATGGCATGACCAGGGCCAAGGCACAGGCCGAGGCCCTGCGGCTTGTCACCCGAGTCGGCCTTCCCAACCCGGCGGACGCGCTGCGCAAGTACCCGCACGAGTTCTCGGGCGGGCAGCGCCAGCGCGTGATGATCGCCATGGCGCTTGCAATGAAGCCGGATGTCATCATCGCTGACGAGCCCACGACCGCGCTCGACGTGACCGTGCAGGCCGAGGTCCTGGCACTCCTGAAGGAGCTGCAGCGGGAGACTGGCATGGGCGTGGTGATCATCACTCACGACCTTGGCGTCGTGGCGGAGATCGCAGACCGCGTCGTGGTCATGAACGCCGGGGAGATCGTGGAAGCCGGGAACACCCGGGACGTCTATCACAATCCGCAGCACCCCTACACGCGCAAGCTGATCGGAGCAGCCCCGGGCAAGGGCGAGATGCATGCGCCGCTGTCCCGCGAAGTGCCGGTGCTGCGGGCCCGGGACATCGTGAAGACCTACGGCACCTACAAGGCGCTGGACGGCGTGGGCTTCGACCTCATGCCGGGCGAGACGCTGGCCATCGTGGGTGAGAGCGGATCGGGCAAGTCCACGCTGGCGCGCATTCTGCTGCGCCTGGATGAGCCGGACCATGGGACGGCGCTCTGGAAGGAACGCGACCTGTTCCGGCTGGCGCCAGCGGAGCTCTTCAAGCTGCGCCGCGATCTGCAGATGGTCTTCCAGGACCCCACGCAGTCCCTGAACCCGCGGATGACGGTGTTCCAGCTCATCTCCGAGGCTTGGGTCATCCACCCCGGGATCCTGCCCAAGGAGCGTTGGCGCGCACGGGTGGCCGAGCTGCTGGCTGAAGTGGGGCTCAGGCCCGAGCACGCCAACCGCTATCCGCACCAGTTCTCGGGCGGTCAGCGGCAGCGCATCGCGATCGCGCGGGCGCTCGCACTCGAGCCCGAGTTGATCATCTGCGACGAGGCGGTTTCGGCGCTCGACGTCTCGGTCCAGGCGCAGGTGATCGAACTTCTCAACAAGCTGCGCCGGGACAAGGGAATTGCCTTCATCTTCATCGCCCATGACCTGCCCGTGGTGCGGGACTTCGCCGACCATGTCATGGTGATGCAGAAGGGCCGCGTGGTGGAGTACGGGACCGTGCAGCAGGTCTTCGAGGCCCCCAAGGAGCCCTACACGCAGTCTCTGCTGGCAGCGGGTCTTGATCCGGACCCTGACGTGCAGGCCGCGCGGCGGGCCGGGCGCCTGGCTCATAGCGCCTGAGGAGATCGGTCCGGGCATTGCAGTTCAGCTTAGGCTTCCGCTCGGAACGATCTGTGAATTCGCCTTCGGTCGTCCGCAGCAGGCCTTCTTTCGTCCATTGCCCAATAGACTTATGCTCAAGAAGCATGAGCGGCTCTGGGACGGCGGCGCATGCGGTACCCGGTATCCGATAAGGCCGAGATGACGGATCGTGGGGAGCCGCATCTGCCGGTCCGATGCACCCTGAAGAAGCTCGGCATCCCGAGGACCACCTTCTACTGCTGCGCCGACATTGAAGAGAACGGCGGGCCCGAGGCGTTTAGGAGGTTCTCGACTTCGTAATTGGAAGCGTGAGTCGTACAAACGGTACGACTGCCAAGCGGATCACCACCGGCGAGATTTCGAAGCGCCGGAGCGGGCTATGCTGGACTATGATCGAAGGCTAGGCAGAGTTCGTGCCCGCTCCGAACCGGATATCTCCGACGGAGCTTTCGGCGTTGATCAGAGCATCGATAAGATGATGCGCCTTTAAGGCTTCGCGGCCTGTCACCTGAGGCGGGCGATCCTGATCCAGCGCGTCAAGGAAGTCCTCGATGAGCCCGCGATGCCAGTCGTGTGGAAACGCCATGGGATCGGCGCCAGTCCCGCCCGCGGTCGTTTGTGAGTGAACCTTCTCGGTCCGCCCATCATGGAAGGCGACCTCAAGGCTCGGTCCCTCCAGCGTCGCCGTCCCATAGCGACCGACGATGCGGATGCGCTCTGGAAAGCCCGGATATGCGGCGGTCGTGGCGATCACCGTCCCAAGAGCTCCGCTTTCGTAGCGTAGCGCCGCCATGACCAGATCTTCTGTTTCCATTCGATGCACTGGCGACGTAGTCGCGTAGCCGCAAACCTCGGCGACTGGGCCCACAAGACTCAGCATCAGGTCCAACGTGTGGATGCCTTGCGAGATCAGGACACCACCGCCATCGCGCGCAAAGGAGCCACGACCAGGCTCATCGTAGTAACTCTGCGGTCGCCACAGCTCTATCGTGGTTGAGCAGCTGACAATCTCACCGAGTGTGCCTTCACGCAGCAACTCGGCGAGCCGGATGCTGGCCGGCCTGAATCGGTGCTGCAAGACGATCCCGAGCGTCACCCCACTTTGTTCGCATATCTCAACGAGTTGTGTGGCACGTTCTGTGGTGATCTCGACTGGCTTTTCCAGGAGAACATGCTTGCCGACCTCGGCGCATCGCTGGACGATGTCGAGATGCGTGTTGGCAGGCGTGAGCACGATCGCAGCGTCGACGCTGCTGTCTTGAATTATGGCGTCGAGGTCAGCGCATAGTGGAAACGGGAACTGGGACGCAAAGGCCTCCCGTCGCGCAGCCGTCGGACTGAAAGCATACGCCACCTCGGCGCGCTCCTGAAGGTCGATGAGACTACGGGCGTGTGGTGTCACCGCCATCCCGAGCCCGATGAGCGCGATACGCCGTCTTGTCACTTGGAACCTCGCATTCTGACGTGCTTCGAGTCGGTATCTTCCACTCTTCCAGCCGATGCAGCTGCACCAGTCTGGAGGTTCCCTCGACACCTACGTGCTGCTTCGCAAGGCGGTGGCCAGGGACGGATCAAGCTCGCATTTCAGCGTGCTCCAGAGCCTTCGCCACGCCCCTCAACTCGGCCAGACCACGCAGTCGTCCGGCAAGCGGATAGCCGGGGTGTGTGCGGAGCGCATCATCGCCCAGAATGTGGTGGCCGTGATCCGGACGGAACGGGATCGTGTGGTCGGGCCGGCCTGCCTCGCGCCGACGCCGCTCCTCGGCCAGCAGAACGCCGATCAGGGCGACCATGTCGGTGTCCCCGCCCAGGTGCTCGGCCTCCTGGAACGATCCGTCCGGCTCTTTCGTCACATTGCGCAGATGCGCGAAGGCGATGCGGTCGGAGAAATCCTTGGCAATCGCGACGGGGTCGTTTGCGGGGCCCGCGCCAAGCGAGCCGGCGCAAAGGGTCAGGCCGTTCGCGGGACTGTCGGCCTGCGCCAGCAGCCAAGCGATATCCTCCCCTCCGGAGACGATCCGTGGCAGGCCCAGAAGGTCGCGCGGCGGATCGTCCGGATGGACGCAGAGCCGGACGCCAAGCTCTTCGGCCGCCGGAACCACCTCGGTCAGGAAGCGGGCCAGCGCAGCGCGGAGCGAGTCACGGTCCGCGCCGGTCCAGCGCTCCAGCGCCGCTTGAAGGCCAGGGATGTCGTAGCGATCGTAGGCCCCGGGCAGGCCCGCCATGACCGCGGCCATCAGCATGTCCCGTTCACCAGGGCTGGCCGCATCGAACCAAGCCCGGGCCCGGGCGCGAACGCCTTCGGGCCAGTCGGATTCGGCTCCCGTGCGGCCCAGCATATGGATATCGAGCGCAGCCATCTTCGTAGCCTCGAATCGTAGCGCCGTCCCCCCACGGGGGAGCGGCGCGGCAAGATCCGTGCGACCCC
>CADCUU010000441.1:12772-22142 GCA_902805995.1 uncultured Rubellimicrobium sp. | reverse complement strand
CGCCCGCCATGGTGGCGATCGATGGCACGGTCAGGGATCCGGTCGCGGTCTTGAGCAGCACGCCATGGAGCCTTCGCGGCGCACTCCTCCTCTATGCCGCGGGACAGACGGGAGCCCTCCTGGCCCGCTGGATCGGGCTCGCCAACCCTTACTTCATCGGCGCGCTTGGAGGCGCAGCATTGGCCGCAGCCCTCAGCCTGCCGATTACCGCCCTTCCCTATCCGGCCCTTGTCGCGGCCCAGATCCTCCTGGGCGTCTGGCTGGGAGCGGCCTTCGACCGGGAACTCCTGCGACGGGCGGGCGGCTTCATCCCCGGTGCGGTCATTGCGTCTCTTATGCTGATTGCGCTCTGTCTTCTTATGGGCCTGGGGCTCGCCTGGCTCACTGGCCAATCGTGGCAGGCCATGATCCTGTCTGCGGCACCAGGAGGCGTCACTGAGATGGCTCTCACGGCAAAGATCCTTCAGGACGGGCTCGCCGTGGTCACGGCCTTCCACCTCGTCCGGATTTTCATCATCCTACCCTTTGCCTCTACAATCATCGGAGTGACGGCCCGGCTGGCGCAGCGACATAGGACCGGGTCGGGTGGGCACTCGTCGGAGTGAGGACTCTGCTCATCAGCAGGAGCCTTGAGGCGCTGCCTCCCGACGGGCAGTCGCTCAAGGAGCCGGTCACGGCCAAACCCCGATGAAGGCCTCGTAGCCGGGCCGCAGAGGTCCGCCTTACCGGTCGGCACTGAACGCAATGGCAGACAGTCGATGGCGTAAAGACCGCCGCTTCCGAAGCTTCCGGGGGGTCGGATAAAAGCGGACCAGACCACATTGGCCCCCTACAGCGCGCTCGCCACCCACCAACCAACCACGCCTGCCAAGGCCGCAAGTCCCGGGTCTCGGCGTACCACCATCGCAAGCGCCGCGGCCCCTGTGCCCCCCAGTAGTGCCGCGCCTTGCCCGGTCTCCCATGCGCCCAGAGCCTCAGGCAGCAGGACGGCCACGCCCATAGCCGTCAGCAGGCACGGCCCCAACGCACTGAGCCAGCCTGGCGTAGCGGTGTCCTCTTGGTCGCGACCTCGCCAGAGAAGGGGAGCCAGGCGCGCGATCAGCGTCGCCGCGCCGATCAGCGCAGCCGCCATCCAGAGGATCGGAGTCATGCCCGCCGCCTTGCCGCGAATGCCGCCAGAGCACCGGCGGGGATCGCCAGTTCTGGCAGCCCCGCCAGGATCAGGCCGCCCGAAAGGCCGCCGGCGAGCGCCATCGGCCACAGCATCGCCCAGCTCGCCGACGCCCAGACCAGCCCGAGGAACAGCGCGGGCAAGGCGAACTCGAGCGCCTCGGCGAGGCCCGCGTCTGCCGCACGCAACAGGTCCCCCGCGACGGCCCCGAACGTCGTCCCAAGCACCCAACTCCCCCAAGCGGCGAGTGCGAGCCCTACCAACCAAGGTCCGGAGGGGCGAAGGCCGGCCGAGGTCGCGTTCAGCGCTGAGGCGAAGACCTCATCGGTCAGGCCATAGCCGAATAACAGATGTGCTGGCCCCCTGCTCCCGATGCGGCGGCGCAGGACAAGACCATAGAGCAGGTGCCGCAGGCTCGCCGCCGCTCCCAGGAGGACAACAAGGGCGACCGGCATGCCGGTCGCGATGGCACTAAGAAGAAAGGCTTGGTTGGCCCCGGAGTACATCAGGACGGAGATGCCCGTCGCCTCGACCGCCGTGATGCTCAGGGCGCTTGCAGAAGCTCCGAAGGCGAAGGCCACCGGCAGATAGCCCAGCGCCACCGGCAAGCCTGCGCGCAGGCCGAGCAGGACGTCGGACGCGGCAGGCGCGTTCAAGGCAGGGTCATCTGCGGGCATGCGTATATCGGTGACTGTTCCAGGCCGGAGACGGCCTCCGGACTGGTGCCAGATACCAAGGCAGGATTGCGGATGCCAGCTGCCGGACCAGTTCGGTCTGAAGCCGGGTCCTACGCATCGCCCACAGGAGATGCCTGCCTCAGTACGAGGCTCAGATCCGCTACACCAAACAGACCCTCAGAAACGAACCTGCGCCACGTAGTGTGCCGGGGGTTCGATACTTGGTTGCGGGGGCAGGATTTGAACCTCCGCCCAGAGAACAGGAACATCGCGAGACCGGGCGGCCAGCTGCCACGCGTGTGCGTATGCGGCATGCGTTTCTGCCCAGTGGATTATCGCGGGCGCCCGAGAAGAACCCCCTTAAATGGGTGCACAAGGTACGGCACACGTTGAGGCACATCGTTGGAGTCGCACCGGAATCGAGCGAAAACCCTGCTGATTCAACAGGCTTGCAGGAATGTCTCCGGCCCTGACACTCGAACCCGATGCCACGCTGCGGCTCGCTACGACCCCTGCCTGAGCGTCAGCCAACCGCCACTGCCCAAACCTCCATCGACCGGCGCAAGGCGTCGCGGATCACCGGAAGAGGCAGTCGAGCTTCGGCTCGAACAGGATCGGAGCGGCCTGGGCGACGGAGACGCAGGGGGAGCTCGATGGCGACGGGCAGTTCCGGAGCGAGGCGCCGGATCGCGCCTGCGACAGCCGTCCAGTCGAGAAGGCCCTCTCCCAGCGGGACGAAGCGCCAATCGGTGCCATGCTGTGCGATCTCCTTCAGATGGGCATGGATCGCGAAGGGAAGAGCCGCAGAGAGCCCGGGCTCCAGGGAGCCGGCATAGGTCAGGAGATTGCCGACATCGAGGTTGAGCCGCAGCATCGGTGCGGCAAGGGAGGCCATCAGGGCCGCGCCCTCCTCGCCCCGCCCGATGAGATCTTCGCGGCCGTGGCCGGGATTTTCGAGGGCGAGGGTTACGCCGGCTTGCTCGAGCACGGGAAGCGCGGCACCGAGGCGCCGCAGGATCGTTTCGCGCGCGGCGGCCGGTCCGGCGTTGGTGATCAGGATGGACGCGCCGAGCGTCGCGGCAAAGGCGATGCGGCGGGCCAGCATCGCCTCCCCGTCCTCCGCGGACAGGTCCATGTGGGCCGACACGCCCTGAACGCGCAGGCCACGGTCTGCAAGCTGACGGTCGAGCCGACGAGCGCTCTCCTCGGTGAAGGTGGACTCGTCGAATTCGGTGTAGCCACGGATGAAGGCGGGCTCGATCCGAGAGACGCCCAAACCCGCAAGCTCGTCGAAGGCCACCTCAAAGGGATAGCCGTCGAAAGCCGCGGTCGAGACAGCGGGGATCACCCTCGCACGATCAGCTCGGAGGCCTCTTTGACTTTCGCGGGGCTCAGCGCCTCGCGCCAGTTCGGGGCGAGCACCACGCCCTTGGCGAAGCGCATGAGCCGCAGCGCCGCATCCGAGGGTACCTTTGGAGTGAAGCCGAACCACATGGAGGTCTCGACGTTGATGTGCCCGATCAGGAAGTCGAAGGCGGCCTCGCGCGGGATGCCGTACTTCTCGACGCACTCGTCCAGCGCCTCGGCCATCGTATCGATAAAAGCCATGGCGACCATCTCCGACAGGCCCGGCTCGAGAATAGCGAGCTGCTCCAGTGTCACGCGGTGCGTCTTGATGATGGGCGACCACATGGCCTCGCAGATCGCGGCGCCGACAGCGTAGTGCTCCTCGGGCCCCTGCATCAGGGCGCAGACGATGCTCTGGGGCGCCACGCCGCCATGCACGTCCCGCCGCTGGTCGGGGTCGGTGATGTCGTGGGCATAAAGTGGTGGATGGCAGGGGTGGCCCACGAAGTAGGTGACATCCTCGCGCTGCGGCAACGCGCCGGCGTAGGGCGCCGCAGCGTCAAGGATGATGACGATGGTACCGGGGTCGAGTTGAGGCACGATCTCTTGCGAGACAGGCCCGATAGCCGAGTCCGGAATCGCCAAGACGACGGCCTCCGCGCCTCTCAGTGCCGTTTCACTGTCCACAGCCTCAATGCCCGCGCCGCGCAGCCGCTCCTGCCCTGCCTCGCCGATCTCCACCGCGCGCAGGTCGTACCCTGCGTCCCGGATCTTCCGCGTCACGCGGAAGCCCATCTTGCCGCCGGCCCCCAGCACCGCCACTGTCTTCGTCATTCCGCATCCCTTCCCAGCCGATCCGGCGTTACTGGTTATACCAGTAGAAGGGAATGCGCCGATGGTCAATCCTACACCTCAGCGACCTTGGTGTGGTGGTATTATAAGCTTGTCGCTTTTGCCTAACGCCTGCCCTACCCTGCATTCGAGAGTGACAGGAATCCCATGAGCCTCGACGCCGATCCGATCCGCCGCCGCAAGCTCTCCGATGAGGTGCGCGAGCGCCTGCTTGCCCAGATCAACGAAGGGGACCTGCGTCCCGGCGATCCCCTTCCTTCCGAGAGGGAGCTGATGATCCGCTACGGGGTTGGCCGTCCGGCGATCCGAGAGGCCATGCAGCAGCTGGCGTCTCTGGGGCTGATCGTCGTGCGCCACGGCGACCGCCCTCGCCTCGCTGCGCCTCGCCTAGACCTCCTGGCCGAGCAACTCGCGCTCACCATGCGTCACGTCCTGACCCATGACGACACTATCCTTGCGCAACTTAAGGAGGCACGGATTGTGGTGGAGATGGGCACCGCCCGCCGCGCCGCCGAGATGCGGACGGAGGCGGATCTCGAGCAGCTTCGGGACATCCTGGCCCGTCAGCTTCTCGCCCGCGCCGAGCCGCAGGAGTTCATGCGCCGCGACGGCGACTTCCACGCCGCCGTGGCCGCGACCACGGGCAACGTCGTGCTGTCCTCAGTGGTGCGTGCGGTGTTCGACTGGATGGCTCGCTTCCACAGCCGCGCAGTGCACAGCTCCGGTCTCGAGCGTCTCACCCTAGAAGAGCACGAGGCCATCTTCGCCGCCATTGCCGCCCGCGATCCTGATCGCGCTGCGCAGGCCATGAAGGACCACCTCACCCGCGCCAACGAACTCTACCAGCAGCATGGCACATGAAGAGCGACCGCTCATCATACCAGTTGCGCGGCCGCCAAACTGGTATAATCATCGTGGAAACGAGGAGGCGGGATGTTGATTGAAGGGAAAGGTATGGAGGAGCTGCGGGGTGCGCTGATCGGGGCGGGCTTCTTCGCCCGCAACCATATGCAGGCTTGGCGCGACCTCGCGTCCGAGGGCGCGCGGATTGCTGGAGTCTGCGATCTCGACCCTGCCCGCGCCCAGACCATGGCCGAGGAGTTCGGGGCCGAGCCCTTCACCGACCCGGTCCGGATGCTCGACGTGCTGTCTCCCAACTTCGTGGACATTGCCACTACGCCACCCTCGCACCGCGCTCTCATCGAACTCTGTGCACCCCGGACGCGCCTGGTGATCTGCCAGAAGCCGATCGCGGACAGCCATTCCGACGCAGCGGCCATGGTCGAGGCCTGCGAGCGCGCGGGCGTGCCATTCCTGATCCACGAGAATTTCCGCTGGCAGCGCCCGTTCATGCGATTGCAGGAGCTGCTGCGCGAGGGCGCCATCGGCACCCCGCGCTTCATGCACCTGTCCTTCCGCCATCGCTGGGACGTCTATGCGGGCCAGCCTTATCTCGCCACCGTGCCGCGCCTGGCGATCATGGACATGGGCGTGCACTTATTCGACCTCCTGCGCCTGTTCCTGGGCGAGGCCGAGGCAATCAATTGCGAAACGCAACGCCGCAATCCCCAGGTCGCGGGTGAGGACGGCTTCACCGCCCTCACTCGCCATGAAGGCGGCGCCGTGGGCGTGACCGATTGCTCCTTCCACACCCTGCGACGCCCCGAGCCCTTTCCCCAGACCATGACCCGGCTCGAGGGCGACGAGGGCACGCTGGAGCTCCTCGAGGACTATCGCCTGCTGATCCACGACGCGCAGGGCCGCCGCGAGGAGGACGTTGAGCCCTCCGTTCCCGCTTGGGGCGAGAAGCCTTGGCACGTGGTGCAGGACTCGGTCCGCAACTTCGAGCGTCACGCGCTTCAGGTCCTCCGCGGCGAGGCTGCGCCGCAGCCGTCGGGCGCCGACAACCTGCGCACGCTGGAGCTGTGCCTCGCCGCCTACGAGAGCGCCGCGACCGGCCGGCGCGTGGAGCTCGGCACCTTTGTCCTCGGAGAGGTCGCGGCATGACCGACCGGATCGAGGCCGATTACCTCATCGAGACCGCCGAGGATCCCGCCCGCGCCGCCGAGGTGATGGCGGGCGAGCAGTCGTCGGGCACCTTCGTCTCCGTCCCGGGGGAGGACAACGAGGGCGTGCGCCTCGCCCGCGCCGTGGTGGAGCGGCTGGAGATCGTGGGCGACGCCGAGCGCCCATCATCGCCCGGGGCGACGCCAGGGCGGCCCGTGCTCGCACGCGCGACGCTGTCCTGGCCCCTGTCGAACCTGGGGCCGTCGCTGCCGAACCTCCTCGCGACGGTCGCGGGCAACCTGTTCGAGCTGCGGGCCTTCTCGGGTCTAAAGCTCCTGGACCTGCGCCTGCCGCGCGCCTTCGGTGACGCCAATCCCGGACCCGCTTTCGGCGTGGACGGCACGCGCCGCCTGACCGGCGTGACCGAGGGACCGTTGGTCGGCACGATCATCAAGCCTTCGGTCGGCCTCTCGCCCGAGGAGACCGCCGACCTCGTCCGCACCCTGGCCGAGGCGGGGATCGACTTCATCAAGGACGACGAACTCCAGGCGGACGGTCCGCATTGCCCGTTCGAGGATCGCGTCCGCGCGGTCCAGCGCGTGATCCGCGACCATGCGGATCGCACCGGCAAACGGGTCATGTTCGCATTCAACCTGACCGGCGAGGTGGACGAGATGCGCCGCCGCCACGATCTCGTGGAGGCCGAGGGCGGCACCTTGGTCATGGCGTCGATGCACTCCGTCGGGCTCACGGGGATGCTGGCGCTGCGCCGCCATGCCCGCCTCCCCATCCATGCGCATCGGAATGGCTGGGGGATGTTTGGACGGCATCCGAACCACGGCGTCTCGTACGTTGCATGGTCCAAGCTCTGGCGGCTCGCCGGCGCAGACCATCTCCATGTGAACGGCATCGCCAACAAGTTCTGCGAAAGCGATGAAAGCTCCGTTGCCTCCGCGCGGTCCCTCCTGACGCCGCTCTGGCCGGACCTGCCTATGCTGGCCATGCCGGTATTTTCCTCCGGCCAGACGATCCGGCAGGCGGGTCCGACCTGGGAGGCGCTGGGCTCGGACGACCTGATCCACGCGGCCGGTGGCGGCATCCTGGCCCACCCCAAGGGTCCCCGCGCTGGCGTGGAAAGCTTCCGCGAGGCCTGGGCCGCCGCCAAGGCCGGCGAGCCTGTCGAGGCGCGCGCGACCCGCAGCTCCGTACTCGCCGACGCGCTGGGGGCCTACAAGTGACCCTGCCCTCGGGGCCCCTGGTCGCCTGGCTCGGCGACGACTTCACCGGCGGTGCCGCCGTGGCCGAAACGCTGGCCTTTGCGGGCCTGCCCGCCGCGATGTTCCTCGAGCCCCCCAGCCCCGCAACCCTGGCTCGCTTCCCGGGCCTGCGCGGGATCGGCATCGCTACCACGGCCCGGGCCGAGACGCCCGAGTGGATGGACGCCCACCTCCCCGCTCTCTACAAGGCGCTCCTCGCCACGGGCGCGCGCCTGATCCAGTATAAGGCCTGTTCCACGATGGACAGCGCACCGCATCTGGGCTCGCTTGGTCGGGCGCTGGAACTGGGACTCCTGGCGACCGGCGAGACCTGCGCGCCCATCCTCTTCGCCTCGCCCGAGATGGGCCGCTTCCAAGCCTTCGGACAGCTCTTCGCCGCGGGCCCCGGCGGCATTCACCGCATCGACCGCCACCCGGTCATGGCCCGTCACCCCGTCACGCCGATGGACGAGGCCGACATCGCCCGTCATCTCGGCGGCCAGACCGACCTCCCCCTCGCCCCCCTGATGCGCCCCGATCTCTCGCCCGAGAGTTTCGAGCGTCTCGCCCAGGAAGGCGTCCGCGGCGTGCCGGTGGACTGCGCGGGCAGAGACGATCTTCCCGCCGTGGGCCGCATCCTCTGGGGCCGGCGCTTCGTGCTGGGCTCCCAAGGCATCGAGTCCGCCCTAATCGCACACTGCCGTACCGAAGGGTGGCTCCCAGCCGAGGCACCGTCCCGTCCGCGCCCCGCCCGGGTGGACCGCATCGCGGTCGTAGCCGGCTCAGCCTCGGCGGTCACCGCCCGGCAGATCGCCTGGGCCGAGGCGCAGGGCTGGCCCGTGATCCGCCTCGACACCGCCGCTCTATTCAGCCCCGAGGCCAGCAACGGCATCGCCCGCGTAACCGAATCCGCCCTCGGCGCGGTCTCCTCCGGCCGGAGCCCTATCGTGACGGCCCTGCGCGGTCCCGACGATCCCGCACTTCGCGCCACCCGGG
This sequence comes from uncultured Rubellimicrobium sp., assembly GCA_902805995.1. Lineage (GTDB taxonomy): Bacteria > Pseudomonadota > Alphaproteobacteria > Rhodobacterales > Rhodobacteraceae > Rubellimicrobium. The sequence goes on along the minus strand of CADCUU010000441.1, from coordinate 13,836 downwards.
CCGCCATGGCCGCAGCCGGCGTCGCCCCTGCCGAAGGCGAGACGCGGATCGGCGAGGCCCTGGGCCAGGTCCTCGCCGCGCTCGCCCCCCACGTGCCCCGCCTCCTCGTCGCGGGCGGCGACACGTCAGGCCGCGTGGCGCGCGCCCTCGGCCTCCAAGCCCTCGAGCCGCTGGCCTGGATCGCCCATGGCGCCTCGCTCCTGCGCGGCCACCGGCTCGACGGCACGACCATCGAAATCATCCTCAAGGGCGGCCAGATGGGCCCCGAGGACCTGTTCGGCCGCGCGCTGGGCGCGCGGGCGGAGGCGGAGGAGAGCAGCAGACCCTCCCCGCGAGCCCCCAAGACCAGCAACCCCCAGGGAGGACCCCATGACCATCCGGACCGCGCTGCTTAGCGCACTCGGCGCTACGGCCTTTGCCGCTGTCGGCACCGGCGCCCAAGCTGCCAACATCTGCTTCTCCTTCGAGGACCTCGAGACCGAGTTCTGGGTGGCCGGCCACAAGGCCATCACCACCACCTTGGCTGAGGCCGGTCACACTGTCTTGGAGCGGAACTCGAATGGCGACGCGAACCGCCAGCTCGAGCAGGTCAACGACTGCATCTCCCAAGACGTGGAAGGTATCATTCTCATCCCGCAGGACGGCGAGACTGCCGTCACCATCGTCGAGACGGCGCAGGAGAACGACATCCCGATTGCGGTCTTCAACCGCCCCCCTTCCGACCTGTCCAAGGGCATCATCGTGGTGGCCGACAATGCCACCATCGCAAGCCAGGCCGTCGACTTCGTGGCCCAGAAAGCCATGGAGCAGATCACCGACCGGCCCATCCAGTCGCTGATCATCGTGGGTGACCTCGGGGATCCCAATGCCGTCGGACGACGAGACGGCTTCTACGCCGCGCTGGAGCAGTACGGCGACAAGTTCGCCACGCCGATCGAGGTCGCCTCGGAGTGGGACGCCGCAACGGCCCTGGCCAATCTTGAGTCAGCGGTCACGGCCACGCCGGAGATCGACATGATCTTCACCTCCTCGGACTTCCTGTTCCCCACCATCCGCTCGGTTCT
>CADCUU010000441.1:0-12755 GCA_902805995.1 uncultured Rubellimicrobium sp. | reverse complement strand
ATCAAGGATGGCTACGTGGATGCGACCGGCGTCCAGGACCTCTACTTCGAGGCCGAGTCGGCCCTGAATGCGATCCTTGCCGCCGTTGAAGCCGGCGAGGCCCAGCCCAACGAGGTGATCGAGGACCCGGGCTTCGCCCTGACCGCCGACAACCTGGGCGAGCGCGAGATGGACATGTGGGGTTGCGTGCTCCTGTCCGAAGGCTTCCTCGAGCAATGAGAACTGGACCGGGGGGCGGCTTCGCCCCCCGGACCTGCCCCCACTGGAGCCCTGCATGACCGCCATCCCGGCCTTGGCCCCCACGCGGAGCCGCCGACATCCACTTGCTCGTGCTTTGCTGTCCGACTGGTTCGTGCTCTGGCTCTCGCTGGCCTATTTCGCGGCGCTTCTTCCACTTCTGCCGACGCTCGGCACCACGGCCAATATCGTTAATCTCTTGTCGAACGCTTGGCCGCTCCTCGTCGTGGCGCTTGGCCAGACCTTCGTAATGACCATCGGCGGCATCGACCTCTCCCAAGGCTCTGTCATGGGCCTCACCTCGACGCTTGGCGCGGCCCTCATCGCGACCGCTGGTCCGCCCGAGGTGCTCTCCAATGCGCCGATTTGGGGCCTTCTCATCACCGAGGAGGGCGGAATCCTTGCCGGTCAGGTCTGGTTCGGCATCCTCGCCATGCTGATCGCCGGCGCCTTCGTGGGTCTTGTCAACGGAGCCTTGGTCGCCTGGCTCGACATGCCGCCCTTCATGGTGACGCTGGTCTCGCTCATCACGGTAGGCGCCTTCGCCATCTGGCTCACCCAGTCCGAAAACATCCGCAACCTCCCCGAAAGCTACGTCGACCTCGGCAAGGGGGAGATCGTATCAGTTTTCATTGGACCCAAACTTGAATCGCAGATTCCTCGCCGGCAGGTGCACGAATTGATCGGCTACGCTTCGGTCATCGCCGTCACCCTGGCGATGACGCTTCACCTGCTCCTCGAACGGACCGTTTTCGGCCGCCAGGTGCTCGCCGTCGGTGCGAACCGCAAGGCCGCCGAGATCGCAGGCGTACCGGTAAGGCGCGTCATCGTTCTGGTCTTCGTGCTATCCTCGATCTGCGCCACGGTAGGGGCCATCCTCTACTCCGCACGGCTCGAGGCGGGCCGCCCCACCCTTGGCGAGGGAACGTTCCTTCTCGACGTGATCGGCGCCACTGTGATCGGCGGTACCTCGCTCTTTGGAGGAAAGGGCAAGGTGTTGTGGACCGTCTTCGGCGTCCTGTTCTTCGTGCTCCTGTCGAACACGCTCAACCTGATGAACCTGTCCACCTTCCATATCGACATGGTCAAAGGCAGCGTGATCTTGGCCGCAGCGCTCCTTGACGTGGCGCGCACCAAGCTCCTGCGGGAGATGACATGACTGCGATCCTGCGCTTCGAAGGGCTTGGGAAGGACTGGTTCGGCGTGCCGGCCGTCCGGGACCTCACACTCGATGTCCGCGAAGGACAGGTGCTGGGCGTGATCGGCGAGAACGGTGCGGGCAAGTCCACGCTGATGAACATGATCGGCGGCATCACGGCCCCGTCCCACGGGCGGATGCTCTGGCGCGGCAGAGCCTATGCGCCCGCTTCGGCTGCCGACGCCAAGGCCGCTGGCATCGCTTTCATCCACCAGGAGCTGAACCTCTTCACCAACCTTTCGGTGGCCGAGAACCTCTTCATCGACGGCATGCCTCGGCGTCGGGGCCTCCTGCGCGGCCTCATCGACCGCCGGGCCATGCGCGACCGCACCCGCGCCCTCCTTGCGCGGCTCGAACTCGACATTCCGCCCGAGAGGACGATTGACTCGCTTTCCCCCGGCGAACGACAGCTTGTGGAGATAGCCCGCGCTCTCGATCGCGACGCCTCGCTGATCATCTTCGACGAGCCCACCACGTCGCTGACCCACCGCGAGACGGAGCGGCTCTTTTCCGTAATTGACGGGCTCCGGCGTGAGGGTCGGACGGTGATCTACATCTCCCATATCCTTGCCGACGTTCGGCGGCTGTCCGACCACGTGGCCGTGCTGCGCGACGGCAGGCTCGTAGGAGAGGGAGCCATCGCGGAGTTCGACATCCCGCGCATGATCCGGACGATGATCGGCCGCGACCTCGCCGCCGTCTATCCCGCCCGCACCGCGCCCCCCCGCGAAGCCGTGGTGCTGGATGTGCAGGGCCTATCCGCCCCTGGCATAATCGAGAACGTGTCTCTGACGGTCCATGTGGGCGAGATCGTGGGCCTCTTCGGTCTCATGGGCTCGGGTCGCAGCGAGTTTGCCCGCATCCTCATGGGCCTCGACCCCTCGACGCGCGGCGAGGCGCGCCTGCTGGGCAAGCCCCTCGTGGGGAGCCCGCGCGAGCGGATCCGCCGGGGCCTCGCCTTTGTGACCGAGAACCGGCGCGAGGAGGGGCTCATGATGGACGCGAGCATCCGGGACAACCTGACCCTGCCGGCCATCGAGAGCCTGCGCGGTCCTCTGGGGCTCGACCGCGAACGCATAGCGGACGTCGCGCAGGAGCTGCGCGAGACGGTGCGCCTCAAGTCTCAGGACCTCGCCCGGCAGCCGGTGCGGGCGCTCTCCGGCGGCAACCAGCAGAAGGTGGTGATCGGAAAGTGGCTGCCCACCGGCCCCAAGCTCTTCATCCTCGACGAGCCGACGCGCGGCGTGGACGTGGGCGCCCGGTCCGAAATCTACGCGATCGCCGACCGGCTCGCTGCGGAGGGAGCCGGGCTCCTCGTCATCTCCTCCGAGCTCGATGAGCTTATAGGGCTTTGCGACCGCATTGCGGTGATGAGCCGGGGCGAGATCGTCGCCACATTCGACCGCGCGGCCTTCGAGGAACAGCGCATCATCGCGGCTGCCTTCCGCGAATCCATCTCCGGAGAGGCCGCATGACGCCCAGATCCGCACTCGACCTCGCCACGCGCGCCGGCGCAGTCATCATGCTCGTGGTCATCGTTGTTATCTTCGGCATCAAGGAGCCAAGCTTCCTGTCGGCCGAGAGTCTCGCCAACACCGCCAAGCAGTCAAGTTTCATCGGCATCGCGGCGGTAGGGATGGTCTTCGTGCTGCTGACGGCCGGGATCGACCTGTCGGTCGGGTCCGTCATGTTTCTGGGGCCCCTCGTGGGCGGGCTCCTCATGCGTGACGCTGGGGCGGACGTGGGAGTGGCTCTTCTCGCTTGCGTGACGACAGGCGCGGTCCTGGGCGCAATCAACGCCGTCCTGATCGTCGGGCTGCGGGTCATCCCCTTCGTGGTGACCCTGTCCACCTTGTTCCTGTTCCGCGGCTTCGGCACCTGGCTCACCGAGTCGCGCCAGCTCGACTTCCCCAGCTCGGTGCGCGGCTTCGGCCAGGCCTCGGTCGCGGGCATTCCGCTGCCCATTCTGATCTTCGCGGCTGTCGCGCTGGCCGCCCATGTCGTCCTGCGGCACACTGCGTTCGGACGTCATGTCTATGCCTTCGGCAATGACCCCTTGGCCGCGCGAAAGGCGGGGCTGCCGGTCCGGAGGATCGAAGCAGCGGTTTACGTCATCTCCGGCACCCTCGCTGCTTTGGCGGGGTTCGTGCTGATCTCCCAAATCGGCCGGCTTGATGCAGGCTTCGGCGAGGGACGCGAATTCGACGTCATCGCCGCAGCCGTCCTGGGCGGCGCTTCTCTTTTCGGTGGAATCGGAGGCGCGGGAAGTGCGGTGCTGGGCGCGCTCACCATTCAAGCTGTCAAGGCCGGGCTCGTGTATTCCGAGGTGAACCTATATCTCCAGCCCCTTCTCCAAGGCGCAGTGATCCTTGTCGCGGTTTTCCTAGATGGACTGCGCGAGGCGAGGCTCCGTGCGCTCCGTCGAAGGGTGATCCGACCCCGCGCCGCCTGACCGACCCCCTCACACGGTGGCCGTGACCCCGCCATCGACGAACAGCACATGGCCTAGACGAAATTGGAGGCCGCCCAGGCGAGGAACACGCAGGCGCCGATCAGACCACCCGTCGTCCCCTATCCACCCGCAGGCGTCCGCTGGAGCAGCCAGTCGTTGAAGGCGGAATTGTCCTAAAGGACACGGCTAACGTTGGTCTGGATATAACCGAAGCGAGAGCGTTGCAGTTGAGCCCGAAGCGGACCCGGTCGGCCGCGATGCCCTTCGTCATGGCTCCCACCGTTCCTTAGGGCGGTGTAGGGCGCGATGGTGGCCCTGGCGAATGCGCTCTGGACTGAGGCATTGCCGACGATCTTTCTGTCGCCCCAGGCGATCGTGTGCCGCGCAGGCCTGTCCGACATGAAAGAGGTTCGACATGTAGGGCCTTACGAGACGTTCCCTTTCGTCGAATGGGACGTCTTGAGCTGGCGAGCGGAACTACGCGCCGGCGTTGCTGATAAGGATGTCGAAAGGTCCGCCAGTCTCGCCTTCAGTGTCCACGGCGTCGCAAGCGGCGGCCTGATCGGTGACTTCGAAAGCCAGAACACCGTTTCCGGGAACTTGCTGAGCAAAGAACACGAATTTGCTTCGAGTCTCGCCCGTCAAGCTGAACCATGGCACCCGTTTTCGCAAGCCCATGCACCAGCGCAACGCTGCCCCCATACGAGGACCCGGCGACCAGCGCGCAGCGGCCGGTAGGATCAAAGGCATCGGGCTCCATGACCAGCTCCTGCACGGCACTTTCCCGATTGCCGCCAGACTGGTATGATGAGTATGCTTTGCTCATTGAAGTGGGGAACAACCCCACACCGCCCGGAGAGGTGGAAAGCCTATGAAACACAGCGGAGGATACGAGATGACGTCATCGAAGTTCATTCGGCTTGCTTGCGCCGCGTTGCTGACGGCGCCCTTGGTGACTGTCACCAGTCCGGTTTGGGCGCAGGACACCCCCGTCATCGCCTTATCGAACTCCTTCTACGGCAACACTTGGCGCCGTCAGATGGTCGACGCCTTCACCGAGCAGGCCGAGGTGGCCAAGGCGGAAGGGCTAATATCGGACTATGTCGTCCTGAACGGCGACGGCACCGTTGCCCAGCAGAACAGCCAGCTTGCCGAACTGATCCTGCGTGGCGTGGATGCCATCGCCATCAACGCGGCCTCCGAGACGGCGCTTAACGGCATCGTTCGGCAGGCCTGCGATGCAGGCATCGCGGTTATCGCCTTCGACTCGCTGGTGACGGAACCTTGCGCCTACAGGCTCGGCTTCAACTTCACCGAGTACAAGACCGCTCAAGCCGAGGCGACACTCGACCTCATCGGCAACAAGGGCAACGTCCTCGTCGTGCGCGGCGTGGCGGGCTCAGGCCCCGACGAGCAGATGTACGCAGCCCAGATGGCCGTCCTCAAGCAGCATCCGGAGATTGAGGTCGTAGCCGAGGTGATCGGTCAGGCCACCGCCTCTGAGGCGCAGCAGGCCATCGCGAATATCCTGCCCAGCCTGCCGCAGGTGGACGCTGTTCTTGCCCAGGGGGGCAGCGACGACTATGGCATCGCCCAGGCGTTCGAGCAGTACGGCGGCCCTTACGCCGAAGCCATGCCCGTAATCGAGGGCGGTGGCAGCAGCGACTTCATCATCTGGTGGAACGAGCGCAACCAGACCCAGGAGTACAGGACCACCTCCATGAACACGACGCCGGGGATCGGCGGCGCAGCCTTCTGGCTAGCTTATGAGATCACCCAGGGCGCCGAGCCAGCCATGGAGATGACCATGCCCGTCGCGGTAGTTGAGGCCGAGACCCTCGCCACTTTCGCGGAAGATTTACAGCCCGGCTTCATCATCAGCCCGAGCTACGACCGCGCTTGGGTGCAGGAAAACCTGCTTCCCGCCAACTGACCCCAACGGCGGTGCCTCCCAAAGGGCGCCGCCCCGTCTCCGGGATCACCAGATGAACGACATGACGGGACCCGAGCCTCTCGGGTCCGCCACGGCCACCACTCTGGTCCGGCTTGAGGGCATCTCAAAGGCGTACGGGCCCACGCGAGCGAACCGCGACGTCGACTTCGCCATGGTCCCCGGCGAGGTGGTCGGCCTCGTTGGTGCAAACGGTGCGGGCAAGAGCACCTTGATGCGGATCCTGACTGGCGGCTCGGTGCCCGAGGCGGGCCGGCTCCTGGTCGACGGCGAGGAGGTGACCTGGGACCGCTACGGCCCCCGTGCCGCGCACCGCCTGGGCATCCGGATTGTCCACCAGGAACTCTCGCTCTGCCCCAACCTGACCGCGGCCGAGAACTTCTTCCTAGAGCAGCCCGAGCGGCGGCACTCCTTCGCTTGGCTCAGGGACTATCGCCGCAGCGTGCGGGACAGCCTCACGCTGGTCTTCCCGGGCGCGCAGATCGATCCTGACACTCGCGTAGGCCGTCTCGATATCGCCCAGCGCCAGATGCTCGAAATCGCCCGCGCGGCGCTCGACTCACGCCTCCGCCTCCTGATCCTCGACGAGCCCACATCGTCGCTGTCCTCTCAGGAGGCTAGTGCCCTCCACGCTTATGTGGCCGCTCGTGCGGCTCAGGGCCTCGCCGTCATCTTCATCAGTCACAAGCTCCAAGAGGTGCTGGCCGTTTCGGATCGTGTCGTCGTTATGCGCAACGGCGCGGTGGTCTCGGATCGGCCGAAGGCAGAGCTGACGCTCGCGGCTCTGATGGAGGCCGTCGGCGGCCGGCACGAGCCGGCGGCCGCCGACGCAACAAGGGCCGCCGCGCCGCAGGGTCCGGTGCTCGTCCGTCTTGGCGGCGCCGTGACGGTTCCACTCGGGCGGTCGGTGGAGCTCCGGGCGGGCGAGGTCGTGGGGCTTGCAGGCCTCGAAGGCGGGGGGCAGAAGGCCCTGCTGCGCCGGCTTTTCTCACCCGAAGCCGCGGGCGCTGGCGAGGTCGCCCGGACGGGCCGGGCAAGCTTCGTGTCGGGCGACCGCCGGACCGAAGGGGTGTTCCCGCTCTGGAGCGTGTTCGACAATATTGCTGTCGGCCGTATCGCCCGCCAGGCGGCACCCGGGCTCCTGCGCCTGCGGGACGAAGGCGACGCCGCCCGCGCCTGGGCTGCCCGGCTCGCCCTCGCCGAGGAGCGTCTCCCTGACGGCATCCTCGACCTTTCCGGCGGCAATCAGCAGAAGGCGCTCCTCGCGCGGGGCATGGTGGACGAAAGCCCCATCGTGCTCCTCGATGATCCAACGCGAGGCGTCGATATCGGTGCCAAGCGGGATTTCTACAGGGTGCTGCGCCAGGTCGCGGCCGAGGGTCGCCTTGCCGTGTGGCACTCGACCGAAGACGCCGAGCTCCTCGAATGCGACCGCGTGCTCGTCCTGAGTCAAGGCACCGTCGTGGCCGACCTCCAAGGCGAGGCCATCACCGAGGAGGCCATCATCGCCGGCGGCTTCACCACGCCCGGCGCTCCCGCAGGCCGTCTCGGGCGCCTGGGAAGGCGCTCGCCCGAGCGGCTGTTCCAAGCCATCCCCTTCATTGGCCTCGCATTCCTCGTGGGGCTCATGGCCTGGATGAACCCGCTCGTGCTCTCGGGCTTCGGGATGCAGCTTCTTCTCGCCCCGGCGGTGGTACTGGTGCTCGTGGCCCTGTCCCAAATGTTCATTGTCGGCGGCAGCGAAATCGACCTCGGCGTCGGCAACTTTGTCAGCATGGTCAACGTGATTAGCGCGACCTTTCTCGTCACGACCCCCTCCCTAGGCGCCGGGATGCTCCTCGCCGGGCTTTGCGGCTACGCGTTGCTCGCGGTCCTGATCCAGACCCGCGCAATCCCCGCGATCGTGGCGACGCTGGGCGCCTCCTTCATATGGTCCGGCATCGGCCGCACAATCCAGCCCAGCCCAGGAGGTGCCGCCCCGGATTGGATCCGCGCCGCCTTCAGCTGGCAGGTTCCGGGCCTGCCGACCCCGGTCGCGCTGATCCTGTTTGCGGGCCTCGTGGCGCTCCTGATCGACCGCTCGCCCTTGGGGGTGATCATGCGGGGCTTCGGCTCCTCACCCGAGGCCCTCGCGCGGCTGGGCTGGTCCCCCGTCCGCACCGCTGTCTGGCGCTACGTCATTGCGGGCGCCTTCGCCATGACGGCGGGCCTTTACCTCACTGCCCTCAACGGAGCGAGCGACATCCGGTCGGGCTCGGGCTATACGCTCCTCAGCATCGCGGGGCTGGTAATCGGCGGGTGCGCCCTGATCGGGGGCGTCATCGCGCCCTTGGGGGTCGTCGCAGGCGCGGTGACGCTGGCCCTAGTCGGCGCCGCGCTCGCCATGCTGGGGGTCGGCACCGACTACAACGCACTGGTGCAGGGCAGCCTCCTCATCGCGATCCTGGGCCTGCGCACAGCGCTCTCCTGGAGTCGTCCCGACCATGCCGCGTGACCTCCTGCGCCTCGCGCGGCGCCACCGGTGGATCTGGCCAGCCCTGGGTGTGCTACTGCTGTGGCTCGTCCTCAGTGCACTGACCCAGCGCATTAGCCTCCACGCGCTGAGCGGAGTGGTCACCTCGGCCGCCTTCCTGCTGATCGCTGCTCTTGGGCAGATGATCGTGGTTACGACGGGCCGCGGCAACATCGACCTGTCGATTCCCAGCGTGATGACATTGTCTGCCTTCGCCACCGTCACGCTTTCGGGCGGGAGGGACGCCGATCTGCCGTTGGCGCTGGCAGCCGTCGCAGCCCTGGGCCTCGCGACGGGGCTCGTCAACGCAGCGCTGGTGGTTATCCTGCGCATCCCTGCCATCATCGCGACGCTCGCCACAGGTTACATGCTGGCCACAATGACGCTGCTCGTGAACCGTCAGATCAAGGCCAGCGGCACCGCCGAGACGCTGGCTTGGCTCGCGACCGGGCGCCCAGGAGGCATACCAGTCATGGCGCTCGTCGCGTCGCTTCTGACGGCGGCCCTCTCGCTCGCACTTGCTCGCCTGGCCTATGGCCGTCACCTGTCCGCAGTCGGCCAGAGCTGGCCCGCTGCGCAGCTCGCCGGGATCGCTGCGGGGCGTACGACGGCCATCGCCTTTGCTGCGAGCGGCCTTCTCGCGTCGCTGGCCGGTATGCTTCTGTCGGCCTATTCGGGCGGAGCCTTCCTCGAGATGGGCTCGCCTTATCTCCTCCAGACGGTGGGGGCCGTCGTCCTCGGTGGCACCCTGATTGCCGGCGGATCGGCCACGCCCGTGGGAACTCTGTTTGGGGCGTTGCTCCTTGTCCTCATCATCGTCACCATGCAGGTCGCGGGCTTGCCGCTCGGCGCGCAGGACATTGTGCAGGGTGTTGTCATCATCCTGGTTCTGGCGCTAGCCGGGCCTGGTCAGGTCCGATAGACCGTTTGCGACCTCGCAAACACAAGAGCAGCTCCAGTGAGCTCTGGAGGACCAGCCAGCCCCTGTATCGGACATAAGGCCGCTGGCATACTTGGCCTAACGCCGGAGCCCCCTGCCGGACGTTGTCGTCCGGGCAGTGGACGATGCGCGCGCGGCTTGTCACCCTTGCCGAAACGGCTAGCATCCTTCCGGAATCAGGTCCCAGACTTGTAAGCGCCCCAGCGTTTCAACGGCTTAGCTGATTCATGCTCCTCGACTCTGGAGGGCGGCATGAGCGGGCAGTTCTGGTTGACGAGTGCGCTGGTAGAGCGGCTAAGGCCGCATTCTCCGAAGCCCCAGGGCAAGCCGCGGGTCGATGACCGCATCCTGAGCGGCATCCTCCACGTCCTACGCAATGGGTTACGCTGGCAGGATGCACCTCCGGCCCATGGACCGTACAAGACGCTGTACAACCGCGTCGCCCGGTGGTCCCGGCTGGGCGTTTTCGCCCGCATCTTTTGTGACTTGGCCAAGCTTGGCCCGCATGGCGATACGATCATGTTTAGCATGCACCTGAAGGCGCACCGCACGGCGGCAAGCCTGAGAAAAAGGGGGGCGCGGCAGCGAGCCATCGGGCGCGACCCCAGGGCGGCCTGAACTCGAAGCTACATATGGTCAGTGACGGACACGGGCGGCCGCTGACCTTCTTTCTGTCGCCCGGCCAGATGAGCGACGCCAAGGGTGCCTTGGTCCATCTCGCCGAGTTGCCTCGCGCCAAGAGGCTGATCGGCGACAAGGGCTATCGAGCCTTCGTCCGCCATCGGTTCAAGGATGATGGCGAGGGCCGACTGGCTGCGGGACGAACTGAAAGCCCGAGGCGTCCGCGTCTGCATACCCGCTCGCAGCGGACGAAACCGCCCGGCCACTCACAACCGCAAGCTCTACAGGAAGCGCTGCCGGATTGAGAACGCTTTTGCCCGGCTGAAGGACTGGCGCGCCCTCGCCATGCGCTACACCCGTTGCGGCGACCTCTTTCTCTCCGCCATCGCGCTCGCGGCTGCCGTCATCTTCTGGCTGCCGTTGTGAGATGCTGTAACGGGGCCTGCGTCGCGCACTGCCCGTTGCGACTTGCCGGATGAGGGGCAAGCTGTCGCCGTTCCCGTATCGAACCTGGAGAATGGAGGATGCGGGATGAGGCTGTTTGTCGGACTGGATGTGTCGCTCGCAAAGACAGCGGTCTGTGTGCTCGACGAGCACGGCAGGATCGTGAGGGAGGCGGAAGTCGCCAGCGAGCCGGAGGCGATCCTGCGCTTTGCAGGCAATCTGGGCGGGAGCATCGCCGCCATCGGCCTTGAGGCGGGACCCTTGTCGCAGTGGCTGCACCGCGGCCTGTCCCAGGCCGGGCTGGAGGTTGTCCTGATCGAGACGCGTCAGGTGAAGGGCGCGCTCAAGGCCATGCCGATCAAGACGGACTGCCGCGACGCCGAGGGGATTGCCCGCCTGCTGCACCTAGGCTGGTTCCGGCCTGTTCATTGCAAGTCGGTCTCCGCCCAGGAGGTGCGGGCGCTCCTCGGGGCCCGCAAGGCTATCCAGCAGGGCATGATTGCCTTGGAGCTGTCCCTTCGCGGTTTGCTGAGGAACTTTGGGCTGAAGGTGGGTCCCATCTCGCGCGGCCGGTTCGAACTGCGGGTGAGAGAACTCGCCTGCGACAATGCCATGCTTGAGGCGGCGACCGAACCCATGCTGCGGGCGCGGGCGAGCCTGCGTCAGGAGTTGGCCGGGCTTGAGCGCCGGGTCCGGCTGCTGGCCAAGGACGACCCCGTGTGCTGCCGCCTGATGACTATGCCCGGCGTCGGCGCGAAGTCTGGAGCCTAAGCTGCCCCCGTCTGCAACGGCGGGAAACAGCGGCCCCCAGCGCTCCAGGCCATGGTTCCCCGAGCGATACCAAGGGGATCCGGAGTTCCAAACCACGGAGGGGAAATTCTCGACGAGACGGACGACCAAGGCTAGCCCGGGTTCTGCCGCGCCGAACTTTCGCAATGCGAACCAAGCGCGCCGCGACCTCAGAGCGAGATCGCCTGCCCGGACCGGGCGCTAGCCTCGGCCGCTAGGCCGATCGCCGTCGCGCGCGCGCCATCGCCCAGGGTCACCTCAGGAAACGCCTCGCCACGGACCGCCGCGGCGAACCGCAGGTGCTGATAGTAGGTACCACCGTTGTGATCGCCGGCTTCTAAGAGCGTAGCGTCAATTGGAACCTCGCGCGCGATTGGTCCCACAGGACAGCGTGGGCTGAGGATGAGGCGCGGCACAGGTGGGGGCCCCAGCTCGGCCGGCCAGAACCGCGACGGGCCCGGCACTTGGCATTCTAGCTTGCCCGCAGGGCCGACGGCCGTCAGTTCCTCCTGATAGCGCGACCCTTCCGCGAACATGCAAAGCTCCAGCATCGCCCGCGCGCCGCCGGCAAAATCCAGAAGGACGTAGCCATGATCCCAGATGTCCGGGGTCGCTTCCTCGTACCGCTCGTCGCGATGGTTGACCGCCTGCCCGCCCGAGGCCATGACCCGCACCGGCTCCGAGCCGAGGATCAGGCGCATCAGGTCGAAAAAGTGGCAGCACTTCTCGACAAAGGTGCCCCCCGTACGGGCGTTGAATCGGTTCCAGTTCCCCACCTTGCGCAGGAATGGATAGCGGTGCTCACGAATCGTGAGCATCCGCACCCCGCCGGTCACGGCCTGCGCGTCGCCAACGAAGGCCGCAATCGGGGGCATGTACCGGTATTCCATCGCTACCCAGATCGGCGCCGGGTAGCCGCGGGTCAGCCGATCCAGCGCCACGCGGTCTGCCTCCGACACGTAAACCGGTTTCTCCACCAGAACTGGTCGCGGCCGCGTGTCGGCGATGCGCAGGAGCTGGGGCATGTGATGGTCGTTCGGGCTCGCGATCACGAGGGCGTCGAGATCGGGCCGCTCGATCAGGTCGTCGAAGCTCGGGACGATCTCGGCCCCACCCGCAAGGTGCGCGGCGGCGCGGGCCTGCTCCTCCACGGGGTCGTGGACGGCGGCGACGCGCACGCCCGGAACCAGGGCGATGTTGCGCAGGTGCTCCTGCCCCATCATGCCGCATCCCACGAGGCCGTAGTTCAGCATCCTCACGACTCCCCTCCGGACATGCGGGATACGTAGCGGGCGCGAGCCGGGTCGAACCATGTCTGGGAATGCTCGACCGGGGTGCCGTCCGGCAGCCGGGCGAGGCGCTCGATGTAGCCCACTGCCGTGCCGGACGGTGGCGCGAAGTGCTCGCAGGTCCAGTCGGGCGCGGGGGCGACGCCGACGCGGTCCTCCGCCTGCGCGATCTCGAGCCCCAGGACGAGGCGGTAGGAGCGGTAGAGCGACTCCGTCAGGTCCTCGGCCCGAAGCATGGGGGCCAGGCTCGCGTCGAGCCAGATCTCCTCCAGCGCCACGGGCAGACCGTCCAGCCGGCGCAGGCGACGGATGCGATGCGCCT
>CADCUU010000440.1 GCA_902805995.1 uncultured Rubellimicrobium sp. | reverse complement strand
CGCGGCCCGGCAGCTTCTGGGGCGCTGACCCCACAACGGATTCGCCCCTCGTATTCAGGATGGGAGGGGTGACGGGCGGGGCCGAGGGGAGGCGGCCCCGCCTGACTTGAACACGCGGCGGCCTACCCCGCCTCGGCTCGCCGCGCTATCTGGGGCCCATGCACCTGCCCCCAAGCCTTGCCCCCTTCTTCGCCCGCCGGGGCTGGGCGCTGCATCCGCATCAGGCGGCGATGCTGGACCGGGCTCTGGACCCTGCCCTCCTCCTCATCGCACCCACCGGCGCGGGCAAGACTCTGTCGGGCTTTCTGCCGACCCTTGCGGACCTCGCGGAGGACCCCCGTCCCGGCCTCCACACGCTTTACGTCTCGCCGCTCAAGGCGCTCGCCGCGGACATCAAGCGCAACCTCCTCGCGCCCATCGAGGACCTGGCCCTCCCCATCCGGGTCGAGGACCGCACCGGAGACACCTCGCAGACCCAGCGCCGCCGCCAGCGCGTGGACCCGCCCCATATCCTGCTCACGACGCCCGAAAGCCTCGCGCTGCTGCTGTCCTACGAGGACGCGCCCCGCATCTTCGAGGGCCTGAACCGCGTGATCGTGGACGAGATCCACGCGTTGGCCGAATCGAAGCGGGGGGACCAGCTCTTCCTCTCCCTGTCCCGCCTCGAATCGCTGGCACCCGGGCTGCGGCGGGTGGGTCTTTCCGCGACCGTGGACGACCCCGAGGAGATCGCCCGCCTCCTCGCCCGCAACCCCGACCCCTGCGCCATCCTTCTGGCCGACCCGGGCGAGCGTCCCGACCTGTCGATGCTGGACACGGGCCGTGCTCCGCCCTGGGCCGGGGGCGCGGCGCTCCACGCCATCCCGGCCGTGCTGGAGGAGGTGAAGCGTCACCGCACCACGCTCATCTTCCACAACACCCGCGCGCAGGCGGAGATCTTCTTCCACCAGCTCTGGCTCCAGAACGACGACGGACTGCCCATCGCGATCCACCACGGCTCCCTGTCGCGCGAACAGCGCACGAACGTGGAGGCCGCGATGCTTCGGGGCGACCTCAAAGCCATCGTCTGCACCGGGACGCTGGATCTCGGCATCGACTGGGGCGACGTGGACCTCGTGATCCAGATGGGCGGGCCTAAATACGTCAAGCGCCTCGTCCAGCGGATCGGCCGCGCGAATCACCGGGCGGGGGTGCCCTCCAAGGCGATCCTCGCGCCCGCCAACCGGTTCGAGGTGCTGGAATGCGTGGCCGCCATCGACGCCGCGCTCGAAGGCGACCTCGACGGCACGCCCCGGGGCGCGGGGCCGCTCGACGTGCTCTGCCAGCACATCCTGATCCGCGCCTGCGCCGGCCCCTTCGCAGCCGACGACCTGTACGAGGAGGTCCGCAGCACCGGCGGGTACACGGACCTGCCACGGGCGGACTTCGACGCCTGCCTCGAATTCTGCGCCACAGGCGGCTATGCGCTCCGCGCCTATGACCGCTGGCGGCGGCTCCTCCTGCGCGACGGGCTCTGGCAGCTTCGCGACCCCCGCGCGGCCAAGCGCATCCGCATGAACATCGGCACCATCGAGGATACCGGCTCCCTCAAGGTGCGCCTCCGCTCCGGCTCGCCCCTGGGCGAGATCGAGGAATACTTCGCCTCGACCCTCACCCCCGGCGACACGTTCCTGATCGGAGGGCAGGTCGTCCGGTTCGAGTCGCTGCGCGAGATGACGGTGGAGGTGACGCGCCGCCCTGATGCGAACCCGCGCGTGGGCCGCTTCGGCGGGGGCAAGTTCCCGACCTCTGTCGCGCTGACCCGCCGCATCCTCGACCTGATCCAGACGGGCTCGCCGGACCTGCCGCCCCATACCGCCGACTGGCTCCGCCTCCAGGCCCGCGTCTCCCACCTCCCCCAGGCCGAGCGAATGCTGGTCGAGACGTTCCAGGCCGAGGAGCGCTGGCACGCCGCATTCTGGGGCTTCGCGGGCCTGAACGCGCACCAGACGCTGGGCCTCCTCCTCACCCACAGGATGGAGGCGCAGGGACTCGACCCGCTGGGCTTCGTCGCGACCGACTACGCCCTCCTGATCACCGGCCTCAAGGAAATCGAGGACCCCGCGAGCCTCCTCGACCCCAGGGACCTGCGCGAGGGGTTCGAGACCTGGCTCCAGGGCAACGCCGTGATGAAGCGCACCTTCCGGGGCGTGGCCCTCATCGCGGGGCTGATCGAGCGCAACCTGCCGGGGCAGCGCAAGACCGGCAAGCAGGCCACCTTCTCCACCGACATCCTCTACGACACGCTGGTGCGCTACGACCCCGACCACCTCCTCCTCCGCGTGACGCGGGAG
>CADCUU010000439.1 GCA_902805995.1 uncultured Rubellimicrobium sp. | reverse complement strand
GGTCATGTAATGCGGCTCGCGCCCCTCGCGGACCGCCTTGGCCTCATAGCGGGTGCGCGTCCAGTCGGGCCAGGCCTCGCCCGTGGGCCCCGCGACCTGCACGAACCCGGCCTGGGGCACCTCCTCCAGCGTCTGCCGCACGTAATCCTCGATATCGGTCGCGACCCGCAGCTCCGCCCCCGGAGCCATGGCCCGAGCGAGCAGCCCCAGGGGCTCCGGCGTGACGAAGCGCCGGCGGTGGTGCCGCGCCTTGGGCCAGGGATCGGGATAGTTGAGGAAGGCGCGTCCCAGGCACCTCTCCGGCAACACCTCCAGCAGGTCCCGCGCATCGCCCGGATGAATTCGCACGTTCCCGACGCCAGCGGCCTCCAGCTTGCCCAGGAACTGCGCGATCCCGTTCACGAAGGGCTCCGCCCCAAGGATCGTCACCCCCGGATAAAGCCCCGCCATATGGACGAGGTGCTCTCCCCCGCCAAAGCCGATCTCCAGCCACAGCGGCCGGGGCAGCCCGGACAGCACCTCGCGCCCCGGGTTCTCCTCCCGCGTGACGCCGGGCAGGACCAGGGTCGGCAGGACCCCTTCCAGCCGCTCCTTCTGGAGAGGCCGCAGCGTCTTGCCGCGCGTGCGGCCATAGAAGTTGCGCCACTGGCGATCGGGTTCGTCACTCATGGGACCGGGCGGATAGGCACCGCCCGGCCCCCCGTCAAGTCAGCCCGCGACCGAGCCATCCTCGTTCAGCTCGATCCAGCGTCCCGTCTCGGCGGCGGACTGGTAGATGGCCTGGATCAGCCGCACGTCGCGAAGGCCCATCTCGCCGGGGGTCAGCACCTCGGTGTCGTTCAGGATGGCCTGGGACAGGTGGTCGATCTCGCGGTCGAACTGGACCTGGCTGCCGAACTCCGACTGCCGGTCCTCCGTCCCCTCGCTGGTCGACACGCGAAGCTGGTTCCCCATGTACTCCGTCGCTGGATCGAGCACCGCTACGGCCTGCGATCCCCAGGCGTCGATGCGCTTCTTGTCGGCGATGTAGCCGGAGGACAGCGTCGCGAGCCGCCCCGACGGGAACCGAAGCTGCACCGTGCAGACAGCCTCCACTTCGGCGAAGCGCTCGTCGCCTTCCGGGCTCCAGGTCCGGGCGGACAGGGCCGAGGGGACCTCGTCCATGAACCAGATCGTGCCGTTCAGGGAATAGATCCCGATGTCGATGAACGACCCGCCCCCGGCCAGCTCGCGCTTCATGCGCCACTGGTCCTTGGGGGTCGACGGGTCCAGCGGCCGGTGATGGTCCGAGGACATAAAGGTCAGATCCCCAAGCTGCCCGTCGCGGATCATCGTCGCGGCCAAAAGGTTCACGGGCTCGAAATGCGCGCGGTACGCGACCATGAGCTTCTTGCCCGCCGCATCCCGCGCCGCGATCATTGCCTCGCAGTCCTCGGGCGTCGTGGCCATGGGCTTCTCGACCATGACGTGCTTGCCGGCCTCGAAGGCGCGCACCACGAGGTCGCGGTGCAACGAGTTCGGCGTGATGACATAGACCACGTCGATCTCCGGGTTGTCGGCGATCTGATCGAAGGTCTCGTAGGAGTAGACGCTGCCCTGATCCACCCCGGTGCGTCGGGCGATCTCGGCCGCCTTCTCCGCGTTGCCGGACACGAGGCCCTTCAGCTCGGAATACCGCGCCCGCCCCAGCGCCGGGATCTGGTAGGAGGTCGCGAAGTGGCCAAGGCCTGCCACCGCCCAGCCCAAGCGGCGCGCCTCGGGCTGGCGCAGCTCGTTCTCGATCTCGGCGGGCCGGCCTACCAACTCGTTCGGAACGTTCGCGTCCCGCACGACCTCGCCCACGGCAGCCTGCCCCTCCTGGGCCTGCGCCTGTCCCGCCTTCCCGGCCAGCACGGCCCCGGCGGCGAGCCCGCTTGCCCCGGCCATGAAGCCGCGCCGCGAGACGTCCGCGGTCCAGATATGATGCGCCATCGCCCTTGCTCCCGTGTCGCTGACAGCGGGGAACAAGGGCGGCCAAGCGCTACGGCAACACACGCCCGCGTGAGGGCGGCGTCCTCAGGCGGCGATCGCCACCGACCGGCGCAGCGCCTCGGCCAGATCGGTCCTCTCCCAGGAGAAGCCGCCATCCGCGTCGGGCGCCCGGCCGAAATGCCCATAGGCCGAGGTGCGGGCGTAGATCGGGCGGTTGAGCGAGAGATGCTCGCGGATGCCGCGTGGCGTGAGGTCCATGACCTCCGGGATCGCGCGCTCGATCTCGGCGGCGTCCACCTCCCCGGTGCCGTGCAGGTCGGCATAGATCGACAGGGGCCGCGCGACGCCGATGGCGTAGGACAGCTGGATCGTGCAGCGATCCGCGAGGCCCGAGGCCACGACGTTCTTGGCGAGGTAGCGCGCAGCATAGGCGGCCGAGCGGTCCACCTTGGTCGGGTCCTTGCCCGAGAACGCGCCACCGCCATGGGGGGCGGCGCCGCCATAGGTGTCCACGATGATCTTGCGCCCCGTGAGGCCCGCATCCCCGTCCGGCCCGCCGATGACAAAGGTCCCCGTGGGGTTCACCCACCACTTGGTCGTGTCGGAGAGCCACCCCTCGGGCAGCACCTCGCGGATATAGGGCTCCACAATGGCGCGGATGTCGGCCGAGCTTTGCGCCTCGCTCTCGTGCTGGGTGGACAGGACGATGGAGGTCACCTCCACAGGACGCCCGCCCGCATAGCGCAGCGAAAGCTGGGATTTCGCGTCGGGCCGCAGGAGCGGCTCCGCCCCGGACTTCCGTACCTCCGCAAGGCGGCGCAGGATTGCATGGGCGTAGTGGATGGGGGCGGGCATGAACTCCGGCGTCTCACGGGTGGCGTAGCCGAACATGATGCCCTGGTCGCCCGCGCCTTCCTCGCCACGCTCGCCGGTCACGCCCTGGGCGATGTGAGCGGACTGCTCGTGGAGGAGGTTGGTGACCTCCACGCTGCGCCAGTGGAACTTGTCCTGCTCGTAGCCAATGTCGCGGATACAGTCGCGGGCGATGTCCTCCACGCCGCCCTTGAATTCCCTGAGGCGGTCCCGGTCGGTCAGCCCCACCTCGCCCCCGATCACCACGCGGTTGGTGGTCGCGAAGGTCTCGCAGGCGACGCGCGCCATGGAGTCCTCCTGCAGGAAGGCGTCGAGGACGGCGTCCGAGATTCGGTCGCACAGCTTGTCGGGATGCCCCTCGGACACGGACTCCGAGGTGAACACATAATCTTGGCGGGACATGGGAAGCGCTCCATTGGGTGTAGGCCCGCCACGCCAGGAAGCCGTTGTGGGGGCAATTCCTCCTCGCTAGGACCGCTGGCGGATCGGGTCAAGGCCCCGGCGGCGCTCCGGCCCGAGCTTGGCCAAAATTCCCAAGGCGAGAAGCAGGAGCACGATCGGTGCATCGCCCATGCGCGCATAAAAGGTCGGGGCCAAGGCCGGGGGCAGCACGGCCTCGATGGCGCCTTCCTGATTCAGGGGCAGCGACGCCATGACGCGCCCCGTTCCATCGATCATGGCCGAGATACCGGTGTTCGCGGACCTCACCATGGGGAGCCCCTGTTCGATGGCGCGCAGGCGGCCAAGCGCGAGGTGCTGCTGCGGCCCGGCAAAGCTGCCGAACCACGCGTCGTTCGTCACGAGGAGCAGGAGGCGCGGACGGTCCTGCCCAGTTTGTCCAGGCCCGATCTCCTCGGCAAAAATTCCTTCGTAGCAGATCAGCGGACGGGCAAGGCCGATGCCGGGGATATCTACCAGCGCCGCGCCAGGTCCGGCCTGGAAGCCCAGTCCCTGGAACTCGGCCACGCCGCGCAGCCCCCAGCGGGACAGAGTCTCGCGGAAGGGCATGTATTCCCCGAAGGGCACCAGATGGGCCTTGTCGTAAAGGTTGCCCACGCGGCCTGCCCCGTCGACCACGGCAAGGCTGTTGAAGTAGCGCCCCTCCTCATCGGCCCGCGCGATCCCGGTGGCGAGCGGCGCGCCCCCGGCGGCCTGCGTGGCGGCGGCCAGCAGGGGCCCGGCCCATTCAAGGAGGTCCGAGGGCGCCGTCTCCGGCCAGACCACGAGGTCCGCCGGCTGCGATCCGCGGGACAGGTCGATCAGGCGCTGGTGGTGTTTGGGGACGAGTTCGGGGTCCCACTTCTCGGCTTGGGGGATGTTGGGCTGGACGATGCGGACGAGCGGCCCCCCGGCATCAGGCGCAGGCCCGGGCCCGAGCAGCAGGACGCCCGCGGCCAGCAACGGCACGGGGAGGAGCCTCAGTACGACGGGCAGGCGCGGGCTCGCCAGCAGGGCAGCGGCCAGCAGGGTGAGGAGCGTGAGCCCATGCACCCCCACGACTGCGGCAAGCTGCGCGATCGGCGTCTCGCTCCAGATGTGCCCGACCAGCACCCAGGGGAACCCGGTGAGCGCCAGCGCGCGGACCATCTCCGCCCCCGTCCACAGCGCCGCAAGGCCCAGGGGGCCGAGCCCGAGGCGACGCGTGAGCCCAAACGGCACCGCCCAGAACAGCCCGAAGCCGCCCGCCATCGCCAGAAGTCCGAGGGGGGCGAGCCAGCCGGTGCGCTCGGGCTCGACGAGGAAGGGCTCCACGATCCAGTGGAGGGTGAGGACGGCATAGCCCGCCCCGAAGGCCCAGCCGCGCCAGAAGCCGAGCCGCCCCTCCGCCGCGAGATGCATGACGACCAAGAGAACGGCCATGGTGGCGAGCGGAAGGGCGAAGGGCACCTGCCCCAGCCCCGCCACTGCCCCGAGCAGAACGAACAAGAGGCCGCGCAGCAGAGCGGGCCAGCCCTCGATGGACCGGATCAGGGCCTGGGCGCGCGTCCCGGCAACGGAAGGCGTCGCGCCGACCTGCGACGCCACCGGACTGGACCGCAGGGACATCGGGCCCTACCGCGCCTCGACCGGGAGGCGCACGCGGAGTTGCTTCACACGACGTCCATCGGCCTCCACCACCTCGAAGAGGGGACCGTCGGGATGCACCACGACCTCGCCCTTCTTGGCGACATGGCCCGCGAGGAGGAAGACGAGGCCGCCCAAGGTGTCCACCTCCTCGGCGTCGATCTCCTCGTGCGCGGTGAGGTCCTGGCCGATCTCGCGCTCGAACTCCTCGATGGGGGTGGCGCCGTCCACGATCCAGACGCCCTCGCCCTCCTGGACGACCATCTGGGGCTCGCGGGCGTCGTGCTCGTCGTCGATCTCGCCCACGACGGTTTCGAGCAGGTCCTCGATGGTGCAAAGCCCGTCGGTGCCGCCGTATTCGTCGATGACGAGGGCCATGTGGATGCGCTCCTGCTGCATCTTCTTGAGCAGCACGTCGAGAGGCATGGAGGGCGGCACATAAAGGAGCGGGCGCAGGAGGCCGCGAAGGTCGAACGGCTCCTCGCCCCGTGCAAAGCCATGGCGCAGGGCCACGTCCTTGAGGTTCACCATCCCGATGGGCTGGTCGAGCGTCCCCTCATGCACCGGGATGCGGGTGCGGCCGGATTCGCGGAACTCCTCCACGAGGTCCTCCAGCGCGATGGTAACAGGCACCGCGACGATGTCGGACTTGGGCACGGCCACGTCCTCGGCGCGCATCCGCCGCAGGTTGGAGAGCGACGGCACCGGCGCGGGCGGCGGCAGGGAGGACCGCTCCTCCTCCGTGGGGCTCAGCGCCCCGATGATGCGGGAAAAGAAGCCCCGACTCTGGCCTTCGGGGGAATCGTCCTCGTCCCGGCGGGGCGAGGGGGTGGATGCGTCAGCCATCAAGGTTCCTCGTCGCGGCCGAGGGGTGCGGATGCGTCAGCCATCGGTCACTCTCGCTCCGCCTTCTGCCATCGCGGCATAGGGGTCCGCAACCCCGAGGCCCCGGAGGATCTCCGTCTCCAGGCCCTCCATCAGCTCCGCGTCGCCCTCGCGCTCGTGGTCGAAGCCCAGGAGATGGAGCGTCCCATGCACCAGAAGGTGCGTCGCGTGGTCGGCGAGCGGCTTGCCCGCCTCCCTCGCCTCGCGGGAGCAGGTCTCATAGGCGATGGCCACGTCGCCCAGGCCCACGGGCATCGGCGGCTCGGGCGCGGGGAGGTGCGGCATCTCGCCCGCCCGCGCGGCACCCCGTTCCTCCGAGGGCCAGGACAAGACGTTGGTGGGCTGGGGCTTGCCGCGGAAATCCTCGTTCAGTTCCGCGATGCGTGCGTCGTTGCAGGCCAGCAGGCTGATCTCATAGGCCAGGGGATCGAGCCCCAGCCGGTCGAGCGTCGCGCGCGCGGCCCGTTCGGCGAGCGACTCGAGGTCGAGGTCCTCCCAGCGGGAGTCCTCGACCAGAGCCTCGACCAGTGGCGTGTCGGAGGGGAGAGCCACGGCGGCCATGGGTCAGCCGGGCTCCTCCATGCGGTCGCGGGCGCGGCTATCGGCGTCGTAGGCTTCGATGATCGCGGCCACGAGCGGGTGGCGCACCACATCGCGCGAGGTGAAGCGCGTGAAGCTGATCTTGGGCACGTTCGAGAGCAGCCGCTCGGCCTCGATCAGGCCGGAGGGCACGCCGCGCGGCAGGTCGATCTGGGTGCGGTCGCCGGTGATGACCATGCGCGATCCCTCCCCCAGGCGGGTCAGGAACATCTTCATCTGCATGGTCGTGGCGTTCTGCGCCTCATCGAGGACGATGAAGGCGTGCGACAGCGTCCGGCCCCGCATGAAGGCCAGGGGCGCGATCTCGATGATCTTTTCCTCGATCATCTTCTGGACCTGCTTGGCGGGCAGGAAGTCGTTCAGCGCGTCGTAGAGCGGCTGCATGTAGGGATCGACCTTTTCCTTGGCGTCCCCCGGCAGGAAGCCAAGACGCTCCCCGGCCTCCACGGCGGGGCGCGACAGGATGATCTTGTCGACATGGCCGCCCAGGAACATCGACACGCCCACGGCGACGGCAAGGTAGGTCTTGCCCGTGCCGGCGGGGCCAATGCCAAAGGCCATCTCGTGCTCGAAGAGGGCGCGGACATAGGCCTTCTGCGCCTCGGTCCGCGGCTCCACGACCTTGCGGCGGGTGCGGATCTCCACGCGGCCATTGGGGCCCTCGCCGAACATCTCGGTCTGGTCGCCGGCCTGGGGGCCGGTCTCGCGCAGGGCGGAGCCCATGCGAAGCTCCCGGTCGATGTCGCCCGTTTCCAGCCCCTTGCCCGATTCGAGCCGCTGGTAGAGAGCGCGCAGGACCTCGGCCGCGCGATCGCGGGCGTCCGCGTCGCCGATCACGGCGAGCCGGTTGCCGCGGCGCAGGATCTGCACGTTCAGGCGATCCTCCAGGATGGCCAGATTGCGGTCATGCTCGCCGCACAGGTCGATCAGGAGGAAGTTGTCAGGGAATTCCAGGGTCGTCTCACCCTGGGGGGTGGCGGAGGTGGACGCGGTCAGCGCAGTCACGGGCAGGGCGGTCTCTCCTCTGGCAGGCGCCTCGTGGCACCATGGTGGCGCGGCCCGGGACAGGGCGCAAGCGTCCTGAGGGCTGCTTCTTCCGGAACGCGCAAGGTCCCGCCCGGGTCCCGCCTCACTCTCGGGGGCTGCGCAAATTCCCGCCACTGGGCAGAAAGGTCACGCCGGTGGGATCCGGGCGCCTGATCTGGTGGCCGAGCCGGTCCTGCGCAAGAGCCCTGACGCTGCCCCGCCCTGCCATCGGTGCCTTGCAGCGTCAAGCTATCGCGAGCGCGGCCTGGGCCGCGCCGATGCCCTTGGCCGTCATTCGCCTCGTCAGGCCGCCAGCTCCCCCGAAAGCGAGTTGGTGAGGGCTGCCGTGATCCGGACTGGCACGATCTCGCCCCGCAGTGTCTCGGGAGCCGTGACGCTGACCGCCATCAGGTGCTCGGACTTGCCGGTCATCTGGCCCGCCTGCCGGCCCGGCTTCTCGAAGAGCACGGGAAGCACGCGGTCCACCATCGACTCCTGCGCCTCGCGCTGCTGGCGGGTGATGAGCGCCTGAAGGCGCAGGAGGCGGTCATGCGCCACGTCCGGGTCCACGGGCGTCCGTTCGGCGGCGGGGGTGCCGGGACGCGGGGAATAGGCGAAGGAATAGGCCATGCCGAAGCGCACCTCTTCCACGAGGGCGAGCGTCGCGTCGAAGTCCTCCTCGGTCTCGCCCGGGAAGCCGGTGATGAAGTCCGAGGACAGCAGCAGGTCGGGCCGGGCCGCGCGCAGCCGTTGCACGAGCGCGAGGTAGTCCGCCGCCCGGTGCTTGCGGTTCATCGCCTTGAGGATGCGGTCCGAACCCGACTGCACGGGCAGGTGCAGGAAGGGCATGAGCTTCGGCTCCTCCCCATGGGCGGCGATCAGCGCGTCATCCATGTCGTTGGGGTGCGAGGTCGTGTAGCGGATGCGGTCCAGGCCTTCCACGCGCGCCAGTTCGCGCACCAATGCGGCGAGGCCCCCCTCAGCCCCGTGCCAAGCGTTGACGTTCTGGCCCAGAAGCGTGACCTCGCGCACTCCTTGGGCCACGAGAGTCCGCGCCTCGTCGAGTACGCGGGCGAGCGGACGGCTGACCTCGGCGCCGCGGGTATAGGGGACGACGCAGAAGGCGCAGAACTTGTCGCAGCCCTCCTGCACCGTGAGGAAGGCGGCTGGCGCGCGGGTCTTGCGGCCCGGAAGGCGGGCGAACTTGTCCTCGGCGGGGAACTCGGTCTCCACTACCTTCTCGCCCCGGTCCACGCGGGCGAGGAGTTCGGGCAGGTTCTGGTAGCTCTGCGGCCCCACCACGAGGTCGACAGAGGGCGCACGGGCGATGATCTCCGCCCCCTCGGCCTGGGCCACGCAGCCCGCCACCGCGATCCGCAGGTCGGGCTTGGCGGCGCGCAGGGGCTTGAGCCGCCCGATGTCGGAATAGACCTTCTCGGCCGCCTTTTCCCGGATATGGCAGGTGTTGAGGAGGACCATGTCGGCCTCCTCCGCCCTGTCTGTCTGCTCATAGCCCTGCCCGGCCAGAAGCTCCGCCATGCGCTCGCCGTCATGGACGTTCATCTGACAGCCGTAGGTCTTGACGAAGAGCTTCTTGGTCATGGGGGGAACCTCCCGCGGGGAATGCGTGGGGATAGACGGAGGGGGGCGGCGTTGCAAGGTCAGGCGGTTCTTGCGACCGGTACGTGGGTCCGGCTCAGGCCGTGCACTGCGAGAGGTGGAGCGCCCACACCCTCGCGCCCCTCGGGCGACCCTCGCACAGGTTCGGAAGCGAGCCCGGAGGTCCGCGCGATCAGACCTTCCGCAGCCGGATCACTACGTCCACCGCCGATATCTCCGCCCCCTCGGGGGCCTCGGGCAGGCGGCGGATCTCCAGCTCCGACGCGGGCGCGTCGGTCAGGCGGCACTCGTCCTCCCAGAAGAAGTGCGGGTGGTCGGTCATGTTGGTGTCGAAGTAACTCTTGGACCCATCCACCGTGATCTCGCGCATCAGGCCCGCCTCGCAGAAGGCGCGGAGCGTGTTGTAGACTGTGGCCAAGCTCACGCCCTCCCCGGCGCGGCGGGCGGCGTGGTGCAGGCTTTCGGCGGTGACATGCCGGTCGCGCCCGTCCCCGACCAGGAGCACCGCAAGAGCCACGCGCTGACGCGTCGGGCGCAGGCACCCGCGCGAAAGCCAGGCCTGGCCGCGCGCCTCGGCGTTCCCGTCGGTCATGGTGTCGTGCATCCCAGCGTCCTGCCCACAAGTCCCCATAGCATATGGCGTTTGCCACCCCGGATTCAACCGAAGCCCCGCTCTTGTGCCATCCGCGCGCCCTCTGATAAGGCATCGGACGGGCCGCAACAACCGATTGGACCACGCCGCATGGCCGACTTCCCGCGACACTTCGACAGGGAGGCCCTGCTCGCCTGCGCCCGCGGCGAGCTGTTCGGGCCGGGCAATGCCCAGCTCCCCTCCGACCCGATGCTCATGATGGACCGGATCACCGATGTGTCCGCCGATGGCGGAGCGCACGGCAAGGGCCACATCGTGGGCGAGCTCGACATCCGCCCGGACCTCTGGTTCTTCCCCTGCCACTTTCCGGGCAACCCGGTCATGCCGGGCTGCCTGATGCTCGACGGGCTCTGGCAGCTCACGGGATTCAACCTCGGCTGGCGCGGATGGCAGGGCCAGGGCTTCGCGCTGGGCGCCGGCGAGGTGAAGCTCAGCGGGATGATCCGCCCTGACCGCAAGCTCGTGCGCTATTATGTCGACTTCACCAAGGTCATCGACCGCCGCCTCAAGATGGGCGTGGCCGACGGCCGGGTGGAGGCTGATGGCGAGGTGGTCGCCGAAGTGAAGGACATGCGCGTGGGCCTCGCCGTCGCGCAGGGAGGATAAGCGATGAGGCGCGTGGTCGTCACCGGGATGGGCATCGTGTCGCCCATCGGCAACAACGTGGGCGAGGTGCTTGAGGCGCTCAAGGCGGGCCGCTCGGGCATCGAGCGTTCCGAGGAAATGGCGGAGCACGGCTTCCGCTCCCGCGTGGCGGGCACCATCAAGCTCGACCCCGCCGCCCATGTCGAGAAGCGCAAGCTCCGCTTCATGGGGCCGGGCGCGGCCTATGCCTACCTCGCCATGGAGCAGGCCATCGCCGATGCGGGCCTGTCGGAAGACGAGGTGAGCCACGAGCGCACGGGCCTTATCGCGGGGTCGGGCGGGCCCTCGACCTCCAACCTGTTCGCCGCGGCGCAGACGGTGGTGAACACCGGCAGCCCCAAGAAGATCGGCCCCCTGATGGTGCCGCGCGGCATGTCGTCCACGGTGTCGGCGAACCTGTCCACGGCCTTCAAGGTCAAGGGCATCAACTATTCCATCACCTCCGCCTGCTCCACCTCGCTCCACTGCATCGGGGCCGCGGCGGAGCAGATCCTCATGGGCCGGCAGGACGTCATGTTCGCCGGCGGAGGAGAGGAGCTGGACTGGACCCTGTCGGCGCTTTTCGACGCGATGGGGGCCATGTCCTCACGCTTCAACGACGAGCCGGAGCGGGCCTCGCGCGCCTTCGACCGCGACCGGGACGGCTTCGTCATCGCGGGCGGCGGCGCCATCGTGGTCCTTGAGGAGCGCGAGCGGGCCATCGCGCGCGGCGCGAAGATCTACGCCGAGGTTACGGGCTATGCCGCGACCTCAGATGGCGCCGACATGGTGGCCCCTTCTGGTGAGGGCGGCGAGCGCGCCATGCGCATCGCGCTGTCCACGCTGCCCCAGGGCCGCAAGGTGAGCTACATCAACGCCCACGGCACCTCGACGCCCGTGGGCGACGTGACCGAGGTGGAGGCCGTCCGCCGGACCTTCGGCGACGACCACCCGCTGATCAGCTCCACCAAGTCGATGACGGGCCACAGCCAGGGCG
>CADCUU010000438.1 GCA_902805995.1 uncultured Rubellimicrobium sp. | reverse complement strand
CGTCCTCACGCTCGGCGACCATGCCTTCGACCAGTCGGCCATGCTCCAGTTCATCGAACAGGAGCCGCGCATCATCCGGCCGCTGAACTACGCCAAGGGGGCGCCCGGCAAGGGGGCGCGGGTCTTCGACGCCCCGGGGGGCCGCAAGGTGCTGGTCGCGCAGGTGCTGGGGCAGGTCTTCATGAAGCGGCCTTTCGACGATCCCTTCTCGGCCGCCGACGCCGTCCTGCGGGCGCATCCGCGCGGCGGCCTCGTTCAGGCGTCGCTGGTGGACATGCATGCCGAGGCGACCTCGGAGAAGATGGCCATGGGCCACTGGTGCGACGGCCGGGCGAGCGTCGTGGTCGGCACGCACACCCATGTCCCCACGGCGGATTGCGTGGTCCTGCCGGGCGGCACCGCCTACCAGACCGATGCTGGCATGTGCGGCGACTACGATTCGGTCATCGGCATGCAGAAGGATGAGCCCATGCGCCGCTTCATCACCGGCATGGGCAAGGAGCGGTTCTCGCCTGCCCTGGGCGAGGCCACGCTGTCCGGGCTTTATGTGGAGACGGAGGACCGGACCGGCCGCGCCACCCGCGCCGTCCCGGTTCGCCTGGGCGGGCGACTGCCCGAGGCGCGTCCCTGACGCCATGAGCCGCCGCCCGCTGTTCCTGGCCGTGCTGGTGGGCTGCGGCCTGACCTGGGGATCGACCCAGTCGCTGGGCAAGATCGCCGTATCGACCGGGTACCAGCCCTTCGGCCTCCTGTTCTGGCAGTTCGTGCTGGGCGTGGTGCTCATGGGGCTGGCCATGGCGTTCAGGCGGACGCCGCCGGTGCTGACCCGCCGCACCCTGGTCTTCGCCCTTGTCGTGGCGCTGCTGGGCTCCGTCCTTCCGGGGATCACCTTCTGGACGTCGGTGGAGCGGCTGCCGGCCGGGGTCATGTCCCTCCTGATCTCCACCGTGCCGCTCCTCGCCTTCCCGATTGCGCTCATGCTCGGGCAGGACCGGCTGTCGGCCTTGCGGGCGCTCGGGCTCCTGTGCGGGCTGGGGGGCGTGGCGCTGATCGCGCTGCCCGAGGCGTCGCTGCCCGATCCGGGGCAGGCGGCCTTCCTGCCCTTCGCGATGCTTGGGCCGCTCCTTTATGCGATGGAGACGAACTACGTCCAGCGTGTGGGCATGGCGGGGATGGACCCGTTCCAGGCCATGGCGCTCGTGTCGGGGATTGGGGCGCTGCTCGTTCTGCCATTCGCCGTTGCTACGGGGCAGTGGATCGACCCCGTGCGGCCCTGGGGCGCGCCGGAATGGGCGCTGCTGGCCTCCTCGGCGATCCATGTCCTCACCTACGCGGCCTATGTGTGGCTCGCGGCCCATGCGGGCTCAACCTTCGCCTCGCAGTCCTCCTACATCGTGACCGCCTCGGGCCTTGTCTGGGCCACGGCGCTGCTGGGGGAGTCGTTCTCTCCCTATGTCTGGGCCGCGCTGGTCCTCCTGCTGGCCGGCCTCGCGCTGGTGAGCCCGCGCGACTCCGCCTCCGCGAGGTCCTGAATGTTCGGTCTGGCCATCCCGGCGGAGGCGCAGCCCTACGCCGCTATCGCCGTCATGCTCCTGATGCTCGCCGCCTTCATGTGGGAGCGGCTTCCGGTGGAGGTCGTGGCCATCGTGGGGGCGGCGATGCTCCTCGTGCTGGGCATCCTGCCGCAGGACGAGACGCTGGAGGTCTTCTCCAACAGCGCGCCCTGGACCATCGCGGCCATGTTGATCCTCGTGGGGTCGCTGGTGCGGACGGGGGGGCTCGACTTCGTCAGCGGCTACGCGGCGCGGCATGTCGAGGAGAACCCCCGGCTGACCTTCGGGGTCATCTGCTGCCTGATCGTCGCTGCCTCGGCCTTTGTGAACAACACCCCCATCGTCGTCGTGATGCTGCCGATCTTCGTTCAGCTGGCGCGCCAGATGAAGGTCGCGCCGTCGAAGGTGATGATCCCGCTGTCGTATCTGTCGCTGCTCGGAGGTTGCCTCACCCTGATCGGAACCTCCACGAACCTAGTCGTGGCCGGAGTCGCGCGGGAGTCGGGGATCGAGCCCTTCCACATCTTCGAGATGACGCCCATCGGCATTCCCGTGGCGCTGGCGGGGATGGCCTATCTTGCGATTCTGGGGCCGCGGCTGCTGCCCGACCGGCAGAGCATGGCGGACTTCCTCACCGACCGGTCCCGGATGCGCTACTTTACCGAGGTGGCGATCCCGCCGGACTCGAACCTGATCGGGCGGCAGGTCCTCGACGTGAAGCTCTTCAAGCGCGACGGCGTGCGGCTGATCGACGTGATCCGGGGGGATGCGTCCCTTCGGCGGGACTTCGAGAA
>CADCUU010000437.1 GCA_902805995.1 uncultured Rubellimicrobium sp. | reverse complement strand
CGCAACCTCCTGGTCCCGGCGCGTCTCGCGGCCGAGATCGCGCGCGTGACCTCCCGCGCGCAGGGGATCTGGGCCGAAGCCCGGGCGGCGGAGGACGTGGCGGGCTTCCTGCCGGTGCTGGAACAGGTCGTGGCGCTGCGGCGCGAGGAGGGGCAGGCCATTGCCCAAGGCGGCGATCTGTACGACGCCCTCCTGCGGGACTACGAGCCCGGCGCGACATCTTCGGAACTTCAGGCCATGTTCGGCGCCATGCGCCCGCGCCTCGTGACCCTGCGGGAGCGGATCAAGGGCGCGCCCGAAGCGCCTCGCCTTGAGGGCCGCTTCCATGAGGAGGGCCAGCTTCTCCTGTCGAACGAGGTTGCCGTGGCCTTCGGCTACGACTTTGCGCGCGGCCGCATTGACAAGGCGGTCCATCCGTTCTCCTCCGGCAGCGGTCAGGACGTGCGAATCACGACGCGGACGAACCTCGCGGACCCGTTCAACTGCCTGTATTCCACCATCCACGAGGTTGGGCACGCGACCTACGAGCAGGGCGTGGACGAGGCGCATTTCCTGACGCCGCTGGGGCAGGGCGCCTCCATGGGCGTCCACGAAAGCCAGAGCCGGATCTACGAGAATCAGCTTGGCCGGTCGCGCGCCTTCACCGGCTGGCTTTACGGTCGGATGCGCGACGTCTTCGGCGACTTCGGCATCGCGGACGAGGACGCCTTCTACCGCGCCGCGAACCGGGTGGGGCAGGGCTTCATCCGCACCGAGTCGGATGAGGTGCAGTACAACCTGCATGTCCTCCTCCGCTTCGACCTCGAACAAGCATTGATGCGGGGCGACCTCCAGGTGGGCGACATGGAGGCGGCGTGGAACGACCGCTTCCTGCACGATTTCGGGTTCGCGGTGGACCGGCCGTCGAACGGGCTCCTGCAGGACGTGCACTGGTCGGTGGGGCTGTTCGGCTACTTCCCGACCTATTCGCTGGGCAACCTTTACGCGGGCTGCCTGCACGAGGCGCTCCGCCGCGATCTGCCCGACCTCGACGCGTCGCTCGCCCAGGGTGATGCGGCGCCGGCGACCGCCTGGCTGCGCGACAGGCTCCAACGCCACGGCGGCCTGCGGGAGCCGCGCGAGACCATCGCCCATGCGACCGGGACGGAGCCGTCCGAAGAGCCGCTCCTCGACTATCTGGAGGCGAAGTTCGAGGGCATCTATGGTCTTTGAGCCCATGGTGGAGATGGAGATTCCAGAGCTTCACGACTTCTTGGAGCAAGAGTTTCCTCAGGTCGTGGACGAGTTGCGCATCGAGGCGCTGAGCGTCGAGGCGATCACCGTGCGGCTGAAGGTGGGCGACCATCACCTGCGGCCGGGCGGGACGCTGGGCGGACCCGCGATGTTCATGCTTGCCGACGTGTCCGCCTATTGCATCGTCCTGTCCCGGATCGGCTGGCGGCCCCTTGTGGTCACGACGAATGCGGGCATCGACTTCCTGCGAAAGCCCGCGGCCGGACGCGACCTGCTCTGCGTGGCCAGCATCCTGAAGATGGGGCGGGAACTGGTCGTCGTGGAGGCCAAGCTCTTCAGCGAAGGACAGGACGCGGCGGTCGCGCGGGCCAACCTGACGTACCACATCCCACCCGAGGACCGCCCGCAGGAGGTAATATTATACCTCAATAAGCAAGGTGCTGAAAACGCTGGAAACTAAGTTCCTTGGCGCGATTGACCCGGGCAGGTTTATCCGTATAACGCCGTCTATTCCGACGCGGGGTCCTCCCCGCCCTCAATACTGGGACACCCCGATGAAAACCTTTACCGCGACCCCCGCGGACATCGAGAAGAAGTGGATCCTGATCGACGCCGAGGGCGTCGTGCTGGGTCGCCTCGCCTCGATCGTCGCGATGCGCCTTCGTGGCAAGCACAAGGCCACATTCACGCCGCACATGGACATGGGCGACAACGTGATCATCATCAATGCCGACAAGGTGCAGCTCACCGGCGACAAGCGGAATGAGCGCTTCTACTGGCACACTGGCCATCCGGGCGGCATCAAGTCCCGCACCAAGGCCCAGATGCTCGAAGGCAAGCACCCCGAGCGCGTGGTCGAGAACGCCGTCCGCCGCATGCTTCCCGGCAACCGGCTGAGCCGCCAGCAGCTGTCGCACCTGCGCGTCTTTGCGGGCGCCGAGCACGGCATGAACGCCCAGCAGCCCGAAGTGCTGGACGTCAAGTCCATGAACCCGAAGAACACGAGGACCGCGTAACATGGCCGACCAGATCAGGTCCTTCGACCAGCTCGCCTCCGCGACGGCCGCGGCTGCCGCTGCGACCACCACCGACGCCGCCCCGGCGGCCGCCCCGCG
>CADCUU010000436.1 GCA_902805995.1 uncultured Rubellimicrobium sp. | reverse complement strand
GCATCGCGGCCATGGGCCGTGCGGTCAGGCAGATGGCCAGCGCACCCGACCGCCACTCTTTCGCTGCCGCCGACATCGAGCTGCATCGCCAGATCACCAGGGCATCAGGCAACGTATTCATGCAGTCCGTCACCGCTCTGATTGAGACGGCGCTGCTGTCCTCGTTCTGGCTCAGCTCCCCGGCGGAGAACCCGCTTGTTCAGTCCGAGGTGGCCGCGGATCACGGCAGGATCGTGGATGCCATCGCCGCCCGGGACGTGACCGCCGCCGAGGCCGCCATGCGCCACGTCATCATCGTCGGACGGGATCGCGTCTCGCGGGCGCTGTAGGCGCGCAGTTGAGGAAACGGTCCGATCTGCCCGAGGAAGAACCGATCCACGGGCCTTGCGATGTCTCGCTGATCCACCATAGCCCGGGCCACAAGGGAAGCGGCGACCAGGGTGGAGGAGCCTGGGCCGGCATCTGAAATCTGTTCATCGCCGCGATCCGGCTGCAATGATCTGCGTCGTCGTGGAAGGGCGCGGCCGAGGAAGGCTAGCTGGACGCTCTCTCAGCCGCTGAGACGGACCAAGAAGTAGGGTCAACAATCGTTCAGCACCTTCGTCGGGCGGGGCCTGAACCCCGCCCGACGTCGTGCCGATTACTGCGCGAGCCAGGAATGGAAGCGCGCGTCGCGTTCGTCGCGGTGGTCAGCCCACCAGTCGTAGTTGAACAGGATGCTGTTCTTGGCATTCTCAGGCGAGGTGGGCATGTGGGGTGCCATCTCGATGCCGAGCTCGGCATGCGTGGAGACGAGCGGCTGCGAGGAGGCGCGCATCGGACCGTAGGAGATGTACTTCGCCTGGTCGGCGAGGCGCTGGGTGTCCGTCGCGAAGTACAGGAAGTGCTTGACCCGGTTCAACCGGTCCTCGGGCAGGTCGGCGGGGACGACGAAGCCGTCGATGTCGAGGATTTGGTAGTCCCAGAGCATTGCCACGGGCTGCTTCTGCTCCTCGATGAGGGAGAACAGGCGGCCGTTGTAGGTGGAGCCGATGACGACTTCCTTGTCGGCCAGGAGCTGGGGCGTCTCGGCCCCGGCGGTCCACCAGATCACGCTGTCCTTGATCGTGTCGAGCTTGGCGAAGGCCCGCGCCATGCCTTCGTCGGTCTCGAGGGTATTGTAGACCTCCTCGGCGGGAACGCCGTCGCAGATCAGGGCCCATTCCAGGTTGCCGATTGGCCGCTGTTCCAGGGCGCGAGGGCCCGGGAATTCTTCGAGGTTGAACACGTCGCAGATATCGTCGGGCGTGGCGCCGTTCCACTCGGCCACGTCGGTGCGGTAGCCGAAGGTGGTCGAATAGGCGGTCGTGGGCACGTGGCAGTCCGACACGACGTTGTCGCCGAGATCCTCGCTCGCCGCGGTGCCGTCGGGGGCGGGGGCGAGCCATTCGTCAACGGGCACCTCCTGCACGATTCCTTCGTCGCAGAGCCGGATCGCGTCGGCGCCAAGCGCGTCCACCACGTCGGCGGACACGTTCCCGGCCTCGGACATGGCGCGAAGCTTCGCCACCGCGTCGGCGGAGCTTTCGTCCCAGGTGACGCTGACCCCGGTCGCGTCGATATAGGGCTGGACATAGGCCTTGAGCTGCATGGCCTGATAGGCGCCGCCCCAGGACATGATGACCATGGAATCGGCACAGTTCTCGCAGGCGGGCAGTTCTTCGGCCGCCGCGTCCTGGGCGAGAGCCGTGCCCGTCATGGGCAGCAGCGCGAGCGCCGCGGAGCCCAGGAACCTTGGGATCTTCATCTGTCGTTCTCCCCGTTTTGTTTTTGACACAGTCGCTACCTCATGGGCTTCGCGATCTTTCTTAAGCGGACTGCTTCGGCGCCTAGAAGGGGGCCTGGGTCTGCCGGAGCCGGTGCGCCGGGCAGCGGTCCCGGCACTTCAGACCTAACTCGGGGCAGCGTGACCTCATGTCGCGGTCAGGTTCCGTTGATAACCGACGCTGCGGCTCCCGATCCCGACAGGGGGGGCACCGGCGACCCAGTGCTCGGGCGGCACGAACTTCAGGCGCGCGAAGAAGCGTGCCATCTCGCTCGCGGTCGATGACCGGCCCGAATAGATCTCCACGTAGCGTTGGACGCGCGCCATGCGCATGGCTGCGCTCTCCTGCACCTGCATGGAGATGTAGCCGATCTGGACGAGGTAGACGGTCCGCGCCCGGACATCGGCGTCCTCCGCGGCGTAACCGAACCTCTCGAACATCTGTCGGATCGCGTCCAGCCGCCGCTCGTCCTCCGCGTTCACGCGCGCCATCACGGCGTCGGCCTGATGCGCCCAGCCACGAATGGCAAAGTCGAGCCGCCGGC
>CADCUU010000435.1 GCA_902805995.1 uncultured Rubellimicrobium sp. | reverse complement strand
GGGGCCGACCGGCGGTGACGGGTTCGCCTGCTGGGCCTTCACCTGCAGCTTCAGCGACCCGATGACTTTCTTGGCCATGTGGCCTCTCCTTCATCGCGGGGCACAGGGCCCCTTGTCCATCTCCCCGAACGGCGCGCCGCCGGGGCCTTGCGTGGCGCGGTACGGGTCCGGGGCCGCGGCCCCCTCCCCTCCCACGAACCCCACCCGAAGGAGGGGCCCAATCCTCAGGAGATCTTGGTCACCTGAGAGAATTCCAGATCGACCGGGGTGGCCCGGCCGAAGATCGAGACCGACACCTTGAGGCGCTGGTGCTCCTCGTCGACGCCCTCGACCATGCCGTCGAAGTCCTCGAAGGGGCCGTCGTTCACCTTCACCCGCTCGCCGATCTCGAAGCGGATCAGGTTGCGCGGCGCGACATCGCCCACTTCGACCCGGTTCAGGATCGCGTTCACCTCGGAGTCCCGCATCGGCATGGGCTTGCCCTGGGGACCCAGGAAACCCGTGACGCGGTTGATCGAGGTGATCAGGTGATAGGTCTCGTCCGAGATTTCCATGTGGACGAGAACGTAACCCGGCATGAAGCGGCGCTCGGCCTGAACCTTCTTGCCGCGCCGCATCTCGATCACTTCCTCGGTCGGGACCATGACCTCGTCGATCTTGTCGCTGAGGCCCTGCTCCTCGGCCTTGGCGCGGATCTGCTCGGCGATCTTCTTCTCGAAGTTCGAGAGAACCGAGACCGAATACCAGCGTTTCGCCATGCTGCCGCACCCATCCTTGCCTTGAGGCCCGTGACGCCCCCTGCCCCAAATGAAAACGGGGCGGAAGCGCGATTCGCCGCGCCCGCGCCCGTCCCTGTCAGAGCCCGCCGCTCTTACGCCCGGGGAGGGCGAAGCGCAAGCGGAAAGCTCAGCCGAAGATCGAGAGAAGTCCGGTCAGGCCCGAGCGGATCAGCAGGTCCACGACCGAGAAGAACACGGCCGCCAGGGCCGCGAGGATCAGGATCATGATCGTGGTGAGCACGACTTCGCGCCGGGTGGGCCAGACGACCTTGCCGATCTCGGCGCGGGTCTGCTGGACGAAGTCGAGGGGATTGGTGGCCATGGCGGCTCCTCCGGGCGGAATCCGCGCGACATACGGTGCCAAGGGGCGCGACGCAAGGGGAAGCCGGTCAGACGCCCGTGAAGGGGAGGTGGCCCCGAGGCTCCCACGGGCCGCCCTTGTAGCGCCAGAGCAGGAGCCCCTCGGCCCGGGCCTCCCATGGGGCGAAGCCGGCCTGGAGGTGCGCCAGGGTGTCGCGGGCCAGGTCGGGCGCGACCTTGT
Organism: uncultured Rubellimicrobium sp.; assembly: GCA_902805995.1. Lineage (GTDB taxonomy): Bacteria > Pseudomonadota > Alphaproteobacteria > Rhodobacterales > Rhodobacteraceae > Rubellimicrobium. The sequence goes on along the minus strand of CADCUU010000435.1, from coordinate 1,034 downwards.
TCTGGACGGTGACATGGGGGCGCCAGGGCTGGCGATCCTGCGGCATGAGCGCGTGGCCCCACCGCCGGGCCAGCTCGGCGCGGAGGGTGGCCATCTCGGGTGCTTCCAGCCGGAAAGCAACCCCGCGACCCATGGGGAAGAGACCGGCGACGCGCATGGGACAGGGCGCCTGGACCGCGCAGAGCGAGGCGAGGTCCGCCAGGATCTGCGGCTCCTCCTCGCCTGGGAGGTGGTGGAAGAGCGTGACATGCGCCGGGATGCGATTCAGCGCGGGCGGGAAGTGCTCGCGGCGCAGGGCGTCGAATTGGGCAAAGGACAGCTCGTCCAGTGCGAGGGTCAGGATCAGGGGGTCGGTCGACGAGGTCATCACGATCCTCCCGGATGTAGGTGCCTCAGCCAGCGGGCAAGGCTTGGCGGAGAAGGCGGAAGGGCTCCACCGCCGCGCGGCCAAGGTCGCGGCGCAGGGCCTCGGAGGCGAAGTAAGCTTCGGCGGCCTGGGACAGGACCTTGAAGGCGGCTTCCTCGCAAGCGCGCATGCGGTCTAGGACGCCGCTCGTCAGCCCCACCGGAGACAGCACCTGCGCCACGGTCATGCAGGCCGCCACATCCGCCACGATCGTGTCGCCATCGTCGGCGCGGGCGAGTTCGGCCGAAGGGACGCCCGCGATGCGCATGGCGGTGCGCTGGCGCTGGTAGGCGGCCATGAAGCCCTGCGCGATGGACCGCGCGCGGCGGGTGGTCAGGTCGGTGATCTCGGACATGGAACGGAGGCCTGGGACTGATGACCGGACCAGAGTTCCCTGACAGGCCCAAGCGCGCCAGATGTGGCCCGCAGGCCACGTGACAGTTGTGTCCCGGCCGCCGCAGGGCGCGGTTCGCCTGTCGTTCAGTGAGGGAGTTGGCAGGGGCAGCAGGGTTCGAACCCGCGACCTACGGTTTTGGAGACCGTCGCTCTACCGGCTGAGCTATACCCCTAGGCCTGCGTCGCACTAGCCCGGATGAAAGACGGGATCAAGAGGGCTGGTGCGGGACCC
>CADCUU010000434.1 GCA_902805995.1 uncultured Rubellimicrobium sp. | reverse complement strand
CCGAACGTCCAGCCCGCGCTCGAGCAGTTCGTGTCCGCCTCGACCGAGACGCTGCCCGCCTCAGACGCCCTCCCCGCTTGGAAATGGGCCAACGCCTATTACGGAGCGCTGGTCACGCGGATCAGCCAGGTCATGGCAGGCGAGCTCACGCTTGAGGAGGCGCGGCCGCTAATCGACCAGGACATCGCCGACCAGGTCGACGCGGCCCAGCAGCAGTGACCGGGCGCTGATGGCCCGCATAGGCCACTGGGCGGGCGCCATCGCCACGGCGCCCCTCGTCCTCCTCGCGAGGGCGGTCGATCCTCCCTTGCGCTGGTGGCAGAAGCGGACCGGCACCGGCGGCATGGCAGCCTTCTTCCTCCTGCCCAACCTCCTGATCTTCGGTGTCTTCGTCCTGATCCCGATTGGACTCAACTTCGCCTATTCGATGACCGGCGGCACCGAGATCCTACTGGGTAGCCGCCCCTATGTCAGCGGGCAGCAGTATGCGCGCCTCCTTGAATGCCAAGACTACGCGCGCCCCGTGACCTGCCGCGAAGACCAGTTCTGGACGGCGGCGCGCAACACCGCCGTCTTCGTCCTGTTCCAAGTCTCGCTCATGGTCGCCGTGTCGCTGGTCACGGCGCTGATCCTGAACCGCAACATCGCCGGGCGGGGCTTCTTCCGCGCGGTGTTCTTCTTCCCGGTCCTGCTATCCCCGGTGGTCGTGGGCCTGATCTGGCGTTGGATCCTCCAGCGCGAGGGGCTCCTGAACCTATTCATGGTCAACCTGGGGCTCGAGCCGCAGGTCTGGCTTAACGACCGCGCCTACGCCTTCGCCGCCGCAGTTGGCGTCTCGACCTGGGCGCACATGGGCTTCTACACCCTGATCCTTCTTGCCGGTCTCCAGGCCATCCCCCGCGACCTCTACGAGGCCGCCGAGATGGACGGCACCCGCCCCGCCCGCGTCTTCTGGCGCATCACGCTGCCGCTCCTGGGGCCCAACCTCGCGGTGGTGCTCGTGCTGGCGCTGATCAGGGGCGTGCAGATCTTCGACGAGGCTTACGTGCTTACCGGAGGCGGCCCCGGCACCTCTACGCTGTTCCTGACCCAGTACATCTACGAGGTGGGCTTCGCCTCGCTCCTGCGGAACCCAGGCCTCGCCGCCGCCGCCTCGATGCTCATGGCCGCCGTCCTCGTGGTCCTCACCCTTGTTCAGCTTCGCCTAAGCCGCCGCACGTCCGGAGGCCGGCTATGAGCGCCGCACCTTTCCTCCTCCGCCGCCGTGGAGGCCAGCGCTGGCACTGGACCGACGTCGTCACCTGGGCTTGGCTCATCGCCGGAGTGGTGCTGATGTTTGGTCCCGCGCTCTGGCTCGTGGCTTCTTCTTTCAAGAGCCCCGCGCAACTTGCCGAGTTCCCGCCGACCCTCCTGCCCTACCAACAGCAGACCGCGCAGGTCGAGGGCCACGACGAGCCCCTGCCCCTCTACACCGTCACGCGCGAGGACGGGTCGCAGGTCGTCTTGGCCGAGATCCGGCGCATCGGCACCAACAGCCAGATGGTGGACCCGGCGAACCCGGAAGAGCGGATCGACGTCAATATTGCCAAACGCCAGCCTCTGCGCTCGGTAGGCTTCGCCACCGACAACTATGTGGCCCCGCTCGTCGCCAACAACTTTCTCCAGTTCCTCTGGAACTCGGTCTTCGTGACGGCGATCGCGACGGTCATCACACTACTCACGAACAGCATGGCCGCCTTTGCGCTGTCCAAGTACGATTTCCGCGGCCGCAACGCAGTCATGCTGATCATCGTCGCGACTCTGATGGTGCCCCTGTCGGTGATCCTTGTGCCGCTCTATGCGGTGGTGAACGCGACGGGGCTCCTCGACTCCCGCTGGGGGGTGATCCTGCCGACGGTCGCCACGCCCACGGGCGTTTTCCTCCTTCGGCAGTACATGCTCACGATCCCAGACGAGCTTCTGGAGGCCGCGCGGATGGACCATGCCTCGGAATGGCAGATCTACTGGCGGATCGTGCTGCCGCTCACGGCGCCCGCACTCGCCGTGCTGGCCATCTTCTCGGTGGTCTGGCGCTGGAACGACTTCCTGTGGCCGCTGATCGTGCTGTCGCGGCGCGAACTCTACACCCTTCAGGTCGGGCTCAACACCTATGCGGGCGAACTCAACGTTCAGTGGCACTATATCTTGGCTATGACCGTGGTGACCATGCTCCCGGTGGTCTTGGTTTTCGTGTTCCTCCAGCGCTTCATCACAACCGGCATCGCCGGTGCAGGCATCAAATGACAGGCGGGGCATGAGCCAGATCGCGCTGAGGGATGTGACAAAAAGCTTCGGCGGTGTGGAGGTCATCCACGGTGATTAT